>JAQXEB010000145.1 GCA_029251065.1 Luminiphilus sp. | reverse complement strand
CCCATATCGATACAAGCCTGTACACAGGCGTTACCCACTTCCTCTCGCAATGCTTGGGGAATACCGGGCGCCGGCGCCTCTTCGATAATTTTTTGGTGACGCCGTTGCAGCGAGCAATCCCGATCACCCAAGTGCACCGCGTGGCCTTGTCCATCCGCAAGAATCTGTATCTCGACGTGTCGCGGCCGCTGCAAAAACTTTTCCATATAGACAACGGGCGAGCCAAACGCGGCGGCTGCCTCAGATTGCGTAACCTCAATGGATGACAGCAACACTTCTTCGTTGTGCACCACTCTCATCCCGCGGCCGCCGCCGCCCGCGGCCGCCTTTACAATCACCGGATAGCCAATGTCTCTGGCAATTCGCAGCACTTCCTCGGGATCATCCGGTAACGCACCTTCAGAACCCGGAACGGTGGGCACCCCTGACCGTCGCATCTGGTGCTTTGCGGACACTTTATCGCCCATCAGTCGGATGGTCTCAGACCGAGGGCCGATAAACTTAAAACCGCTGCGCTCTACTTGCTCTGCAAAGTCCGCATTCTCCGACAAAAAACCATAACCGGGGTGTATACCGTCGGCACCTGTCACTTCCGCAGCGCTTAAGATCGCAGGCGCTTGAAGGTAACTTTGGGTGGATTGCGCCGGTCCAATACACACGGCCTCGTCGGCCAGTCGTACGTGTTTTAGATGACTGTCTGCAGTGGAGTGCACGGCAACCGTCGGAATATCCAACTCCCGACAGGCGCGCAAGATGCGCAGTGCAATCTCACCGCGGTTTGCAATGAGTACCTTTTTCAACATGAGCGTTTATCCTTAACCGAGACGGGGGCGCTTATTCAACAGTGATTAGCGGCTGGTCAAATTCAACCGGCTCTCCATTCTCAGCATGGATGGCCGTAACCGTTCCCGCGTGGTCTGCCTCGATCTGGTTCATCATTTTCATTGCCTCGACAATGCAAAGGACATCGCCGGCGCGCACGCTTTGACCCACCTCGACAAACGCCGCCGCCTCGGGCCCTGGCGAGCGATAGAACGTGCCAACCATAGGTGACTTCACGGCATTGGCGCTACTCGCTGAGCCCACTTCGGGGGCAGCAGGCGCTGCAACTTGCGCTGCTGGCGCAGGGGCCATGGGTGCTGGCATTAAAGGCGCAGCCATCGGCGCCGCCATTGTCATGCCTTTATTGCGACTGATCCGGACCGACTCTTCACCTTCCTTAATCTCAATCTCATCGACACTGGAGGCCTCCAGTAGCTCAATTAATTTTTTTACTTTACGAATATCCATAAGGTCACCTTTTCAATACTTTATTGTTACTCGATTCATTGATTTTGGTTCAGTAAAAAGTGCAGCGCGTGATCGTATCCAGCACTGCCAAATCCAGAAATAACGCCCACAGCAAGATCAGAGAAAAAACTATGGTGTCTGAAGGGTTCGCGCGAATAAACGTTTGACAGATGCACTTCGACAAAGGGTATAGCGACCCCAGCTAGCGCATCGCGCAAAGAAACGCTGGTGTGCGTGAGTCCCGCAGGATTAATAATGATCCCGCGCGTGCCCTCCAGCCGTGCTGCATGAACCGCATCAATCAATGCGGCCTCAGAATTACTTTGAAACGCCTTCAGTGAAGACTCAGCCTCAAGGGCTAAGGCTTCGAGCCGCGCGTTAATCGTCTCTAGACCTTCACGTCCGTAGATCTCCGGCTCGCGAGTACCCAGCAGATTCAGGTTAGGCCCGTGCAACACCAAGATGTCGGCCATAAAGACACCACTTAAAAAATAAACAGCACTCGAGTCTCTACGAGCGCCCGTTCGGTGTCTACCGATTTTACCCAAAGACGACCATTCTGTAGTTTTTTACCGAAGTTAGGGGATTTTTGCTGGCTTTAATGACCACTCGGGACCGCAGTCATTCGACAGGCGTCTAAAACTACCCAAACGCCAGACTTCAACACTGACCTCCGCTTCTTTACAATGGGCACTTTCCGACCGTAAGCGCCGCACGCATGCAACTTGGTTCCTTCTCACGAGAGACTCCGGTTTTTTTAGCACCCATGGCTGGTGTGACGGACTTACCCATGCGGCAGCTTGCTATTGAGTACGGCGCTGACGTGGCGGTTGGTGAAATGATGAGCGCCGATCTGTCACTGGCTTCGTCACGTAAATCATCCTCACGCGCGCAGCACTCGAAAGTCGCAGGACTGCGCTCGATACAGCTGGTGGGAAACAACCCCGAAATTCTGGCACAAGCAGCCCGGTACAACGTCGATCAAGGCGCACAAGTCATTGATATCAATATGGGTTGCCCGGCCAAAAAGGTCTGCAAGAAAGCCGCAGGGTCTGCTCTTCTTGGCGATCCCGCACTCGTCAGGAATATTCTTAAAGCGACGATTAACGCCGTCAGCGTACCGGTAACCCTAAAAATACGCACGGGGATCTCTACAGACCACCGCAATGGCGTAGAAATTGCCGAGATCGCCCAAGATTGCGGCATTGCAATGCTGACCGTGCACGGCCGTACTCGGGCAGACAAATTCAACGGTGCCGCCGAATACGAGACACTGCGACAGATCGTGCAGGCAGTTGATATTCCGGTATTGGCCAATGGCGATATTGATTCGCCTGAGAAAGCCCGCCAAGTCCTTGATCATACGGGCGCAACGGGGGTCATGATTGGAAGAGCCGCCCAAGGTCGACTCTGGTTACCCGGCCTTATTGCGCAGTCGTTGTCGCAAGGTGTTGCCGTTCAGCCCTGTACCGACGAGCGATTCGATATTCTAAGGCGGCACATTCGCCACTTGCATGCGTTTCACGGCGCGATTGTGGGGTATAAGATTGCACGCAAACACGTAAACTGGTTTTTAGAAGCTGAAGTAGGCCAGAGCTGCCGAGCGCTCAGGGCGTCGTTCAATGCCTTGCCCTCGCCCGATGCTCAAGAGGCGTTTCTGCGCGGCCACAAGGGCTTTATATTTGAGCTCATTCGTCGTGCTGAGGACGGCAATACACGGACGGGGCTTGCCGCATGACCGACGACTCCACGAACGGCGCGCTCAAAGTGGCGGCCGAAGCGGCCATCAAACAGTTTATTGACACGCTCGATGGCGAGGACGCCACCGATTTCTACGCCCTTGTGCTTGCCGAGGTTGAAGAGCCCCTTCTGCGCGTCGTCATGCAGTACACGTCCAACAACCAAAGCAAAGCCGCCGCAATGCTCGGTCTTAACCGCGGCACATTGCGAAAGAAATTACGCCAATACAAGCTTTTATAAGCGAAAGGGATTTTTATGACTGAGGCGAGAATCGCCCCCATTAAACGTGCGCTCATTAGCGTTTCCGATAAAACAGGTGTCGTGAGCTTCGCGCAAGCGCTGGCCGCACAAGGTGTTGAAATTCTCTCAACGGGCGGCACCTGTCGACTCCTATTGGCAGAGGGTGTCCCCGTTACTGAGGTGTCAGATCACACCGCTTTTCCGGAGATGATGGACGGACGGGTCAAAACGTTACATCCAAAAATCCACGGCGGGATTCTCGGCAGACGCGGCAAAGACGACGAGATCATGGCGAACAATCAGATCGCGCCGATCGACCTTGTTGTCGTCAACCTTTATCCCTTTGAGTCTACCGTCGCCAACCCAGACTGCTCGCTGGCTGACGCCATTGAAAATATCGATATAGGCGGCCCCACCATGGTGAGAGCGGCGGCCAAGAATCACCACGATGTGACCATCCTTGTGAGTAACGAAGACTTTACCCGCGTGTTGGCCGAAATGGCATCTTATGGCGGCACAACCGAGGCGACGCGGTTTGATCTGGCTGTGAAGGCCTTTGAGCACACTGCCGGCTACGACGGAGCCATTGCCAACTACCTGGGAAAGCGGGTCGATGATGAGGAACTCAGCACCTTCCCAAGAACCGCGAACTTTCAATTTACGCGCAGCTCAGTAATGCGCTATGGCGAAAACCCCCATCAAAACGCGGCGTTCTACGTGGACCGTCAGGTTACCGAGGCCGGGATCAGCACAGCGACTCTGCATCAGGGAAAGCCGCTGAGCTATAACAATGTTGCCGATGCGGACGCCGCCATCGAATGTGTTAAGTCGTTCGCCGAGCCTGCTTGCGTCATAGTGAAACACGCGAACCCCTGCGGTGTCGCCGTGGCCGGCAATTTACTGGACGCCTACCGTCTCGCTTTCGAAACAGATACGGAATCTGCTTTTGGCGGCATCATTGCCTTCAATCGTGAACTCGATGCCGCGACCTTGTCGGTCATTATTGATTCACAGTTTGTTGAGGTCATCACGGCACCATCGATCTCAGAGAGCGCCCTTGAGGCCGCCCGCGCAAAGCCAAATGTGCGGGTGATGTCGACCGGACAGTGGGGTGATCGCAGCCCGACCTGGGACCTCAAAAAAGTGAACGGTGGACTACTGATTCAGGACCGCGATGACCATGTCCTGTTAGCGGATGAACTGACGGTCGTCTCCGACAGAGCCCCGAGTGACCAAGAAATGTGCGACTTACTGTTTGCATGGCGAGTGGCCAAATTTGTTAAATCTAACGCCATTATCTATGCCGCTAACGAGCGCACTATCGGCGTCGGCGCCGGGCAGATGTCGCGGGTTAATTCGGCGCGAATCGCCGCTATCAAGGCCGAGCATGCTGGCCTTTCGGTGGCGGGTGCTGTGATGGCATCCGATGCCTTTTTTCCATTCAGAGACGGCATCGATAGTGCAGCAGAGCGTGGAATCAAGGCCGTTATCCAACCGGGCGGCTCGATTCGCGATGACGAAGTCATTGCCGCTGCAAATGCTGCCGGTATCGCCATGGTCTTTACCGGCGTAAGGCACTTTAGGCACTGATATGAATGTACTGATGATCGGCGGTGGAGGTCGCGAACACGCCTTGGCCTGGAAATTGGCCCAATCCCATGAAGTAAGTACGGTCTTTGTCGCCCCCGGTAACGCGGGCACTGCGCTTGAGCCCGGGTGCCAAAACGTCGACCTGAGTCCCTCCGACTTCACTGGCCTTATCGACTTCGCCAAGGCCAATGACTGCCAACTCACTGTCATCGGCCCCGAAGCACCCCTTGTGGAGGGTATTGTTGACCGCTTTGACGCCGAGGGACTTCGCTGCTTTGGTCCCAGTGCGGCCGCTGCGCAACTCGAAGGTTCCAAGGCGTTCACCAAGGACTTTCTCGCAAGACACGAAATTCCAACCGGTGCCTATGAAACCTTTACCGACCCAGAGGCGGCCTGCCGTTACATTCAAAGACAGGGTGCTCCAATCGTCGTAAAGGCGGACGGCTTAGCCGCCGGCAAAGGTGTCATTGTGGCACTGACGGTGGCGGAGGCCGAGACGGCTGTTCACGACATGCTCTCTGGCAACGCCTTTGGCAACGCCGGCGCGCGGGTGGTGATCGAAGAGTTTTTAGACGGTGAGGAAGCCAGTTTTATCGTCATGGTAGACGGTACGGACGTGCTGACGATGGCATCTTCCCAAGACCACAAGCGGGTTGGCGAGGGCGACACCGGGCCCAATACGGGCGGCATGGGCGCTTACTCTCCCGCCCCTGTCGTCACAGACACGGTCCATCAACGCGTCATGGACGACATTATCAACCCCACAGTGCAGGGAATGCTTGCAGACGGTCACCGTTATCGCGGCTTCCTGTACGCGGGTCTCATGATTGATGCGGCCGGCTCCCCCAAGGTGATCGAGTTCAATTGCCGCTTTGGTGACCCTGAAACACAGCCCATCATGATGCGGCTCGAATCCGATCTGGCCTTGCACTGCATTGCAGCCTGTGACGGGCGGCTCTTAGATGAGCAAGCCCAATGGAGTCAGCAACCGTCAATGGGGGTGGTACTGGCATCGGCGCATTACCCAGCCTCAAGTCCATCGGGTCTCACCATTGAGGGGCTCGGCGAAGAGATGGATTCGGTCAAAGTCTTCCATGCGGGTACGCGCAGCGATAATAGCGCCGTGGTAACCGCTGGAGGTCGTGTCTTGTGTGTCACGGCTAAGGCAGCCTCGCTGGGGGAGGCGGCGACGCGCTGTTATGCCGCGGCTGCAAATATCAACTGGGATGGCATGAAATACCGGCGTGATATTGGCTGGCGCGCCTTAGAGCGTTAACCTATTAACCTCGAAAGCACGTATTGAGCCCATGCAACGACAACTCAACAGCCTTGACCGACTGATCACGACCCTCGACACCGCGCTTAGGGAAGTCACGCGCGGTACCCACACCCTGTCGGGCGATCGACCCTCTCCAGCGACAGATCACACAGAAGCTGATCTGACGGATACCGAGCGCCAGCATGCCGGCGGATTGATGCGTATCAATCACACCGGTGAAGTGTGCGCGCAAGCCCTTTATCGAGGTCAAGCGTTGGTCGCAAAGTCCGATGAAACACGCGAGGCGCTTCTTCATGCGGCACAAGAAGAGAAAGACCACCTAGACTGGTGCGAAGAACGTCTTCAAGAATTAGGAAGTCACACGAGTCGCCTCAACCCCCTGTTTTTCGTGAGCTCTTATGCCTTGGGCGCAATCACAGGCACGATTGGCGACAAAGTCAGCCTTGGGTTTGTGCACGCGACTGAAGAGGGTGTGGCAGCTCACTTAAAAGAACATCTGCAAAAACTCCCCGAAGACGACAGAAAGTCGCAGCTGGTTCTTCAGCAAATGCTGGCCGAGGAAGAGCGACATGGTGCACAAGCGCTTGAGCAGGGTGGAAGCGAATTTTCAGACCCGGTTAAGCGGGTCATGCGCACCGCTAGCCAAGTGATGACGAAAACAACCTACTGGGTTTAGCCACTCAACGGCTGATCGTTTCGTGCGTGTGGGTCACTTCCACCCCGCCGGTGGCCAGCATGATCGATGCTGAACAATACTTTTCAGCAGATAGCTGCACTGCACGTGCCACCTGGCTTTCCTTTATTCCATCACCTTCAATGACAAAGTGGAGATTAATGGCCGTAAACACAGCGGGCACCGCCTCTGCACGCACCGCTTGAAGCTCTACACGACCCTTGGTCAGGGCTTGGCGTGATTTTTTAAGCATCGTGACGACGTCAAAAAGCGCGCAGCCGCCGGTCCCCAAGAGCAGCATTTCCATCGGTCTCAACCCATGATTCTTTCCGCCCAGCTCTTCAGGCCCATCCATAACAACACTATGACCAGAGCTTGACTCCCCCAAAAACATGACGCCATCCACCCACTTAACAGTCCCTTCCATTTTAGCTTCCTCTGTTCCGTCTTCAGTTGGTCTTTTTCTTTTAAACGATTGGCACCGCGCCCGCAGGGGGGCTATGCTAATGGAAAGCGTGCTACGAATCACATAATGGCGTGACACTATGAACTACCTTGTGAGCAAGCGTATTCCCAATGCCGAGGCCTTCCTCGAGCACTGCGAGCGCATCACTATGAAGTCAAAGTCTGTCGTATTCCGTCAGGGTGAACTCAGTCAAGACTTTTACCTCATCTTAGAAGGATCGGTCTCGGTCATTGTCGACGACGTTGAGGACCCCGAACAAGAGATGGTGGTTTCTTACCTCAATCCTGGCGAATTCTTTGGTGAAATGGGACTTTTTGGGGAAGAAACCCGTACCGCTAACCTAGTGACCCGAACGCCCTGTGTCTTCGCCAAAATTAGTTACGATGACTTTCACGCGATTCGACAACGATACCCTGACGTCCTCTACGCGCTGACCTCGCAAATTGGACAACGACTCAAAAATACAACTCGGAAACTCGCCGATCTCACGTTTATTGATGTTTATGGGCGGATCCATCGCTCACTGATTCAGCTGACGACCTTGCCTGAAGCGATGACGCACCCCGACGGTATGCAAGTGCGTGTCACTCGCCAAGAACTGGGAAAACTCGTGGGTTGTTCGCGAGAAATGGCCGGCCGCGTCCTGAAAATGCTGACGGGCGACGGCTATATTACGGTCGCGGGCAAAACCATTGTGGTGCTCCGCGAGCCACGGAACAGCGCCACTTAGCGCGTCGCACCCAAGACCATGCTCGCCAGCGCGTCTCCAGGCGAGAGCTGCCGCATAAACGACTCCCCAATGAGAAACGTTGACACCCTCTGCTCCAACATAAGCCGCATATCGTCAACGGTGTGCAATCCGCTTTCCGTCACGACAGTCACGCCGCTGGGCACATGGGCAAGCAAGTCGAGCGTCGTATTTAAGTCCGTGTCGAAGGTGTGCAAGTCGCGGTTGTTGATGCCGATAAGGTCAAGGTCAAGCGCAAGCGCCCGATCAAGCTCATGGCGATCGTGAACCTCCACTAAAACATCCAGTTGAGCCTCGCATGCCGCTTGGAACAAGTCGTGAAGTTGCGCGTCATCAAGGCAGGCAACGATCAGCAAAATGGCATCGGCGCCTAGCGCTCTAGCCTCCCAAATTTGGTAAGCGTCCAGGGTAAAGTCCTTGCGCAATACCGGCAGCTCGCACGCCGCCCTGGCCTTGCGAAGGAATTCGTCAGCACCCTGGAAAAAATCAATGTCGGTTAAGACCGACAGGCATGCAGCGCCACCTTGCTCGTAACTTTTGGCAATCCACGCGGCGTCAAAATCCTCCCGAATCACACCTTTACTGGGGCTGGCTTTTTTTACCTCTGCAATGACACCGGGGACCCCTGCATCGATGCGCGATTGCAACGCACGACGAAAGCCACGCGGCTTATCTTGAGATCCAGCACGCACTCTCAAGTCATCCAGCGTAACGAGACGCTTTCGGTCGACAATCTCTTCAAGCTTCCTGTCGCATATACGCTTTAAAACCGTGGGAGTACCCTGTGACATCATTTTATTTCCGCACCCGCGCTTTGTGTTTTTGCAACAAACGCGTCCAGGACCTGAAGCGCTTTTCCTGTCCGCATGGCCTCACTCGCAAGCGCTATGCCGTCGGCTAAGGTGCTGGCTTGTCCGCCGACATAGAGACCCGCACCGGCATTCATTGCGATCATCGATCGCGCCTTCTCTGATCGCATCGACCCATCACCCCCTAATGCGGCTCGAACAAGATTCGCAGACTCCTCGGGATTTTCTACCGACAAATCGTCGATTGAGTGATGTGCATGTCCGTATTCCGCAGGATCAATCTGGTAGCTTTTCAGCGTCCCATCGATCAGCTCGCAGACCTGCGTCTTCGCAGCGACTGATATTTCATCTAATCCGTCCAAGCCGTGGACGACCATGACGTGCTCACTGCCCAAATCACGCAGCGCCGCCGCGAGCACCTCACACAGTGACGGTGAAAAGACACCCAAAACTTGTCGACGCGCGCCGGCAGGGTTTGTCAGGGGGCCCAAAATATTGAAGATGGTTCGCACAGCCAGTTGTTGCCGTGTCCCAATGGCGTGCTTCATTGCACTGTGGTGCATCGGAGCGAACATAAATCCAACACCGATTGAGTCGATACAGTCAGCGATGACGTCGGGTGAGACACTCAGATCGACGCGGAGCGCCGAGAGAACATCTGACGAACCCGAAGCACCTGATGAGCGGTTACCGTGCTTGGCAACGCGTCCGCCAGCAGCAGCCACAACAAAAGTAGCCGCCGTTGAAACATTGAATAAATTAGCGCCGCTGCCCCCGGTGCCCGCGAGGTCGATAAGCCTGTCGGTATCAATCGAAACGGGAGTCGCAAGTGAGCGCATAACGCTGGCTGCGCCGACAATCTCATCGATTGTTTCGCCTTTCATTCGCAATCCAATCAACAAACCAGCAATTTGGGCCTCGGTTGCCTCACCTTGCATGACCGTGAGCATCACTGATTCCATGTCAGTACGCGACAGCGACTGCCCCGAGACCAACTGTGCGATTGCCGCTTGAATATCCATTTAAAAAAACCTCAGCTCGCTTGGTTCAGAAAGTTTTGCAGCATGGCGTGACCGTGCTCGGTGAGGATTGATTCGGGATGAAACTGCACACCCTCCACGGCAAACTCTCGGTGACGTAAGCCCATAATGACCTCGCGCTCACCTTGGTCATCGACAGTCCACGCGGTCACCTCTAAACAATCAGGCAGCGTCTTGGGATCCACAACCAAAGAGTGGTAGCGGGTGGCCGTGAACGGAGAAGGTAAATCTTTGAAAACACCCTTTCCAGTGTGGTGTACCTCACTCGTCTTTCCGTGCATGACCTCAGGTGCTCTAACCACGTCACCACCATAGGCCGCGCCAATACTCTGCATACCCAAGCAAATACCAAACACCGGTAATTCACCCGAAAATCGCTCGATAGCCGAAATAGAGACCCCGGCCTCATTGGGTGAGCAAGGACCCGGCGAGACACACAGGAGATCGGGCTTGGCCGATGCAATTTCTTCAATAGATATTTCATCATTTCGATGCACACCGACCTCAGCACCCAATTCCCAGAGGTACTGAACGATATTCCAGGTGAATGAATCGTAGTTATCGATCATCACAACTCTCGGTTTAGTCATCGGATTAGCACGCCTCTACCATTGCCGCAGCCCTCAGCACGGCTCTCGCCTTGTTAAGGGTTTCCTCCCACTCAGACGCCGGCACAGAATCTGCCACTACCCCAGCACCCGCTTGAACCACAAGCTGCCCGTCTTTAATGACCGCAGTCCGAATGGCAATCGCCGTATCCATATCGCCCGACCAGGTCAAATAACCAATGGCACCGCCGTAGACACCGCGCTTAACCGGCTCCAACTCATCAATAATTTCCATGGCTCGAATCTTTGGCGCACCACTGAGCGTGCCTGCGGGCAACGTTGCTCGTAAAGCATCAATTGCGGTCACACCGTCTCTTGAGGAGCCTGTCACATTGGAGACAATATGCATCACGTGCGAGTACTTCTCGATGACCATTTTGTCAGTAAGCTCCACACTTCCAGGCGCCGCAACACGCCCCACATCGTTGCGACCCAGATCAATCAGCATCAGGTGCTCGGCCCGCTCTTTCTCATCATTGAGCAGCGCCGCGGCTAGCATCGCGTCTTCTTCCTCATCCGACCCTCTGCGGATCGTGCCCGCAATCGGCCGCACAGTAATCTGTCCACGCTC
>JAQXEB010000144.1 GCA_029251065.1 Luminiphilus sp. | reverse complement strand
ATCAGACAAACTCAGCGCGAATTAGTCGTCAGCTCGTTTTAACAGATGTGACTCAATAAAATCTGCCTGACGACGATAGTAGAACAAACGATTCGACCGTTTGCGCCAGCCGTGCCCCTCATCGGGTATTTTGATATAAGGCGCCTCTACGCCGTTGGCACGAAGCGTTTTCACCATAACTTCTGTTTCATAAATATTAATCCTTGGATCCATCTCTCCGTGGGAGTACAAGACAGGTACACGAATGTTGTCAGCCTGATGAATCGGTGAATTAGCCGAATAAAACTCACGCCACTGGGACTCACGAATATCACCATACTCAAGGCGATCTGACGCCTGGAGTGCCGGAGAGGCCACCTCCAGTGCTGTGACCCAGTCAGCAACCCCGTAGCGCGATACGCCAACCTTAAATGCTGACGGATGGGCCGCAAGCACAGCATTGACCATATACCCACCGTAAGAGCCGCCCGAAACCGCCGCTCTGGAGGCATCCACCCGTCCGTCGCTCTCAAAGAAAGCCAGCATATCAACAAGATCGCGCACACTGTCCAAGCGCTTGCGTTGATCATCGAGCGTTACGTAGGTTCGTCCAAAACCGGTCGAGCCACGCACGTTGGGTTTAAACACAGCCACTCCGCGCGCCACGTGATATTGAGACACCGCATCAAAGTTCGCTCTCGCCTGCGCGGTAGGCCCGCCGTGAACCTCGAAAATCACAGGGGGTGCAACCGACTGAGGACGCTGCAGTGGAAGATATAAAAGCCCCTGGAGATCAACACCATCTCTTGCGGGCATGGTCACACTAACTGGTTTAACAAGCGACTCAGCCGCAATACCCGCAAGATTTGAGCTAATGAGCCGACGAACTGCACCACTGCCGAGTTCCATGAGGTAGATGTCCCCCGGTGTTCGCCAGCCACTAATACCGACAGACACCAAGTCGCTTTGATCAGAGCAAGTCAATGTATAGACACCGTCGGGAATGTCTGGGAATTCAAGCGCCTCACCCGAGGAGAGATCACGCCCCCTAAGCACATCAAATCCATTTTGGTTTTCCAACCACATCAGGTACCTGTCTGCCGGACCACAGAGGTTCACAGAGGACAAATCGAACGCTGACTCCGCCACTGAAACGAAGCGGCTGGCGGTTACGTCATACGCCATGACTGCCGCGAACTCACGATCAAGATTACTGGTGAGATACAGCGTTTTGCTGTCTGAAGACCATGCAAACCCCCCATCACCATGATTTGCGCGAGACTCGGGCTGTGACACTACGGATAGGGTGCCACTCGAGAGGTCGAGCAGGTACAAATAGTCCGAATCCTCCCCCACCGTCTCAGTCACGACTAAGTAACGATTATCAGGGGATAAGGCACGCGCGAAGTTACCGTAGCGCCCCTCGTAAATAAGACGCGCATCACCAGTCTCAAGCGATGCTTCATACACGTCATAGTGCAAGCCGGTTCGTTCTGTCGACGAGAAGTAAAACGTTTTGTTATCGTCGGCGATATCACCCAGAACTCGAAACCCACCGTCTGTTGCTGGAAATATTGTGCGCTCCGTTGCAGCGTAACGATCGATTGTGAAGTAAGTCTCCTGCTCGTTCCCGTTATTGTCGGCGCCGTAAACCAAACCAGAACTGTTGGGAAGCCACCTGAAAAATGTAATGCCCTGCCCGAAGGTCATTTGCCGGGGTTCGCCCCCGTCACTTGAGATACTCCAAAGTTGTGACGTTCCGGTAATTGACGAGCGATACACCACTTGGTCACCGTCTGGAGAAATCTGCGCGCCCGACGCACCGTTGGCCATTAAGTATCGACTGATATCTGCGGGCTGATCGCCTGCCATGCCCAGCGAGTTAATCTCCTTAGTCGGCACAATCGCCTCGAGTTTCATAGTGTCTTGAGGTCGAGAACAGCCCATCAGCGCCACCGCGATGAGCAAGCAAGCCACCTCTATTATATAAAGCAAAAATTCACTCATGCGGACACTCCTTTTTTGTTCTAGCGCACCGACGGTGCCGTCAGTGCAAGCTCGCCTTTATCGGCATTCATTCGCGCAAAGGCGCCAATAGGAACAGTGCTCTGCTGCTCGATGTGGCCAATCATTGCGCCGAAATAGCACGGCACCCCCAAGGGCTCGCAATGCTGCTTTAAGATATCCATCAATGCGAAATTTCCCAGACCTGGGTTTGGCTCGACCCCCGTAAAGTGACCGAAGACGATTCCAGAAACCTTACTTAATTCGCCGCTTAGTGACAGTTGGGTGAGCATACGATCAACCCTATAAATAGCCTCCCCCACGTCTTCGAGGAAAAGAATGGCGCCTGACAATGAGGGTAGGTAGGGCGAACCCAGAAGTGCAGTCATCAGTGTTAAGTTGCCACCGATCAACCGCCCCTCGGCAACACCTGAGGTAATAGTCTGAATCCGATGATCTCTGGCAACCAAATCGTCATCAACAATGACTGGATTTTTATAGACTTCCGCCTGCGCCTCAAAAAGCACGCGACGCATGCCTTGGTGGGTAAAGTCATTCCAGCGAGACATGACATTGGGGCCATGAAAGGTGATCAATCCAGTCTTTGCGAATACCGCATTAAGGAGACTCGTAATGTCGCTGTAACCCAAGAGAATTTTGGGGTTCTTCCGGATAACGTCAAAGTCTAGGTGAGGCAGAACGCGGCTGGCACCCCAACCGCCACGAAGCGCGAATACCGCATCGATGCGAGTGTCAGCGAAAGCCGCGTTGATATCGGCCGCTCGGTCCTCATCCTTTCCCGCGAGATACCCAAATCGATCCATGACATGATCGCCAATCCTGGCCTTAAGCCCCATGGCCTCCAAGGTCTCGAGCGCCAGTTGCAACTCGAGTGACTCGTAAGTCACCGAGGCTGGAGCGACGAGCGCGACCGTATCACCCGGGGTTAACCTTCGGGGTCGATGACCTTGCTGGGCAACAGCGGGGAGAGCAAACCCACTCGCCAGCGCCCCGGCAACTGCTAATTGTAAAACCGACCTTCGCTGCATCGTGCGGTCTCCCTACTCAGAACCAATGAGCTTGGCAGAGGGCCTCGTCCACAGCAAGTCACCTGAAAGTTGATAGACGTGCGATAGCCGATCCGTCGTGACCACGGATAAATACGTCTGTTCTCAGCCGCGCTAACCGTCAGCGCGATCACAAGACGCTGGTCATGCAGTAAGCGCGTTTTTGCCCAAGCAGGTGACGCGATCAGCCTCGACTCTGGCGCTAACTGTCCGATTCGCAGCCGCAACGACAATTGCGTATTATCGGTTCGGTGTCCCACGTCGACAACGCTAACGAGGAAGCCGTCATGCGCTCTGGTTTTATTTCAATAACGTCCGCCTTTCTCATAACGTTAAGCGGCTGTTCGAACGAGCCCCCTGTTGAACCCGCCGACCTTGTGTTCTCAGGTGGTGAGATTTTCACCTCAGATCCTTTAACGCCCGCTGCATCGGCACTCGCGGTCCGAGGAGACACAATCGTCTATGTTGGGGACTCAGCGGGTCTCGCGCCGTTTATTGGTAACGATACGCAGCAGATCTCGATTGGTGACGGCCTGCTGATACCCGGTCTTATGGACTCACACACGCACGTCTTCAACGGCTCATTTGCCGATGTCGGCGTGAATTTAAGCCTTGCAGACACACGAGAAAAACTCCAACTCGCGCTTGAGACCATACGAGAAACGAACCCCGGAAACAGTCCCGTCTATGCCCGCGGCTGGCAAAACCATCTGTTTCCGAAAACGGGGCCTACAGCGGCGGAGCTCGACGCCATCTTTGGCGACCGCATTGTGATTTTAGGTTCAGTC
>JAQXEB010000143.1 GCA_029251065.1 Luminiphilus sp. | reverse complement strand
AAGCGTTCGCTTGCTCGATGACGTGTCTCACGGGGGCTCTCTCAACACGCTGTACGGCCCCATGGAAGCCAGCGTTCAAGACAGCGACCGCGCGTTTTTAAAAGAACTTGTCTATGGCTCACTCAGACTGTGGCCCCTTTACAAGGGCATCGTCCGACAGCTCCTCGACCGACCCCTCAAGGCCAAGGACTCGGCTCTTGAAGCCACATTGCTTATGGCAATGTCCGAGCTCGATGAGTGTCACACGCCCGACTACGCTTCAGTTTCTGCCGCCGTCGATGTGTGCAACGCGATTGATAAGCCGTGGGCGTCGCGGCTTATTAATGGGTGTTTAAGACGATACCAGCGAGACCGTTCGGCCTTACACGACGCTCTCGGTGACACTGAACGCGCCGCGTTGCCCGGCTGGCTTTATAAGTCACTGATTCGTTCACTCCCCGACGCTGTATCCGCCATCGCGGACGTGTCGAAGAAAAAGCCCCCCTTAACGCTACGCGTGAACGTGCAGAAAACATCACGCGACGACTACAAGGCGCAGTTACAATTGGCCGGCATCCCGACACAGACTTTGGGGGCGAGTGCACTGACATTGCTGGAGCCTTTACCCGTCACTCAAATACCAGAGTTTGAGGCGGGATTCGCAAGTGTCCAAGATCACTCCGCGCAGCTCGCCGCTGAGCTCATTACATTTGCACCGGGCGCTCGCATACTCGACGCCTGTGCCGCACCGGGAGGCAAAGCCTGTCACCTCGCTGAACTGGGCGCTCAGGTCACAGCAATGGATATCTCTGAGGTACGGCTTGAAAAAGTGTCTGAGAACGCCGCGCGGCTTGAATTGGCGGTCGCAACCGTTGCCTGCGATGTCACCGAAATACCTCACGGCCTAATTGACGAGGCGTTTGACAGTATTTTGCTTGACGCTCCCTGCTCAGCAACCGGCGTTATGAGAAGAAACCCAGACGTGAAGGTTATTCGTACGAAAGCAGATGTTGCTCAGTTTGCGACGCTTCAGCTCAGCCTGCTTAACTCGGTTTGGCCGTACCTCAAAACGGGCGGACAGCTTTTATATGCAACCTGCTCTTTGTTACCCGACGAAAACGAAGACATCGTCAGCGCCTTTCTCAGCAGCACACCGGATGCACAGTCCGCGCCTTTGCCCAAGAATGTCGGTGTTCAAATGACTTTCGGACAGCAAGTCATCCCATCGGCCGATTACGGTGATGGTCTTTACTATTGCCTGATAGAGAAAGTGGGGTGATCTGGAGTTCGTGAGAAATCGGAGTACCATTCCTCTGAAACGGCTCAGCTCAATCGTTGTCTAAGGAATCGGTAGCGTCGTGAAAATCATAATATTAGGAGCCGGCCAGGTTGGCGGCACGCTGACAGAACACCTTGCTGACGAGCAGAACGATGTGACGGTGGTCGATAGCTCTGAAGCTGCCTTGCGGCAGCTGCAGGAACGGCTCGATATCCGGACCGTGAAGGGCGACGCGTCCAAACCCACCACGCTGTCAGACGCCGGCGCAGAAGACGCTGACATGCTCATCGCAGTGACCGACAGTGACGAGGTCAACATGTTGGCCTGCACCATTGCCTACACGCTGTACCGAACACCGACAAAGATTTGTCGAATTCGTGAAGTCGACTACCTCAACGAGGACGAAACGCTTTTCCAGTCAGGCGCCATACCCGTCGACGTCACGATTAGTCCGGAGCGACTCGTTACCGACGCGATTCACCAACTTATTTTGAACCCAGGCTCTCTTCAGGTCATGGATTTTGCGAGCGGCAAAATACGGTTGGTGGCTGTTAGGGCTGTCGAAGGGGGTCCCATTGTTGGCCGAGAGCTTCAAGAGATTCGTGAGCATATGCCCAACGTGGATACGCGTGTTGCCGCTATTTTCCGAAAATCTCAGAGCGCCATTATTCCGGAAGGCAGCACCGTTGTAGAGCCGGACGACGAGACCTTCTTCATTGCTGCAAGTGAAAATATTCGTGCGGTCACCTCGGAGCTGAGGAAGCTGGACGAACCCTACAAGCGCGTGATGATTGCGGGCGGCGGAAAAATTGGCGCATCGTTGGCAAAGCGACTGGAGCGCGACTATCAGGTCAAAGTGCTTGAGCTCAATTACGATCGCTGTCGCATCCTTTCAGAAGAGCTGGAGGAAAGCATTGTGCTCAATGGCAGTGCCAACGACTCAAAGCTCATGCAGCAGGAAAACATTGGCAATACCGATGTGTTCTGTGCGCTGACGAACAACGGCGAGTCCAACATTATGATGTCCATGCTCGCCAAGCGACTTGGCGCAAAAAAGGTGATTACGCTGATCACCAATTCAGCCTACGCCGAGCTCGTAGGACAGGAAATCGATATCGCCATATCGCCGCAACAAATCACGATTAGCAGCTTGCTTACACACGTTCGTCAAGGCGACATCAGTGCGGTGCATTCACTTCGGCGCGGTGCCGCTGAAGCGCTCGAAATAACGGCACACGGCGATCCAAAAACGTCGAAAGTTGTGGGTCGTCGACTGGATGAGCTCGACCTGCCCCCCGGCACCACCGTCGGCGCTATTTTAAGAGGCGATCAAGTCGTTATTGCGCACCGACACGTCATCGTGGAAGAGGATGATCATGTGATTTTATTTCTCACCGATCCCTCCAAAATCAGCTTAGTTGAGAAACTGTTTGTCGTAGGCGGCAGCTTTATCAAATGAATATCCGACTGTGTGCTCGAATTGTCGGGTTGCTGTTGATGCTCTTTAGTCTGGGCACCTTGCCCTCGATGATGCTCGGCTGGGTTCAGGCAGACGGGACGGCCGATGTATTTGGGCAGGCCTTCGCTGCGACCGCGACCTCCGGGGTTGCACTGTGGCTTTTTACGCAAAGCGCTGAGTCAGAACTGAAGATTCGCGACGGGTTTTTAGTGACTGCGGCATTTTGGATCGTGCTGGGTCTCTACGGCTCACTGCCGTTCCTACTCAGTGATGCAATCGACGTGTCGGTCTTTGATGCTGTGTTTGAATCTGTCTCTGGCCTCACTACCACGGGTGCCACGGTGCTCATCGGCTTGGACACACTGCCTCAATCCATCCTCCTTTACCGTCAGCTTCTTCAGTGGTTAGGCGGTATCGGTATTATCGTTCTCGCAGTCGCTGTGCTGCCTATGTTGGGCATTGGCGGTGTTCAGCTTTACCGAGCAGAAAGCAACGGCCCGGCAAAAGACAGCAAGCTCACACCGAGAATTACCTCGACAGCCAAGGCGCTTTTTTCAATCTATCTTGGCCTGACCGTGGCCTGCGCCCTCGCGTACTACTTAGCCGGAATGACAGCATTTGATGCCATTAGCCACGCTTTTTCGACCATCGCTATTGGCGGCTTCTCAACCCATGACGCAAGTATGGGTTTTTTCCAGAGTGACGTGGTGTTGGTGATCGGAAGCTTATTTATGCTCATTAGCGCCGTCAATTTCGGGCTACATTTCATCGCTTTTTCCAAGCGAAACCCGAGCGTTTACAGCGTCGACTCTGAAACTAAGTTCTTTTCTTGGATGATCCTATTTGCCATTGCCATTACCTGCACCACACTGGTCGTAATGGAGACGCTCCCCCTTGAAAAAGCCATTATCCACGGCTTGTTTCAGACCGTTTCAATAGCAACAACGACCGGCTTCTCCAGTGACAACTTTTCGATATGGCCCTCATTTCTCCCCATTTTTCTGATTATGCTCAGCGTCATGGGTGCCTGCGCAGGATCCACCGGTGGGGGCATGAAGGCCATGCGAATTTTGCTCATCTTCAGACAAGGTATGCGAGAGCTCCGACAGCTGTTACACCCCAATGCCGTCATACCGCTAAAGCTCGATCATCGACGGGTGCGCCCAGCCGTAGTCAGTGCCGTATGGAGCTTCTTCGCCGTCTACATGTTCTCTTCATTTATTTTAGTACTGTGCATGCTAGGAACCGGCCTCGACTTCCTATCGGCCGTCAGTGCGGTGATGGCGGCCATTAATAATTTAGGCCCCGGCCTGGGTTCAGTGGCGGCGAATTACTCAACAGTGACCGACACGGGGAAGGTTATTTTGTGCATCGCCATGCTCCTGGGTCGACTCGAAATATTTACGCTGCTGATCTTATTCACGCCGACGTTTTGGCGACCGTAGCGCAGTAAGCCCTTACTTCAGACCTCGCGATTCTTTAATCAAGTCGTACGCCGTCGTAATATTTTGTGATCGCTCAGTTGCCAAATCGACCATTTCCTTGGGCACCCCGCGAGCGCTTAATTTATCGGGATGATTCTCGCTCATTAAGCGGCGATAAGCCTTCTTAAGTTCCCGGTCATCAACATTGGCGGTGACACCGAGCGCTTGATAAGCATCGTTGAGTTGACTGCGCTGGGGTTGATATTGCTGGCGCTGATGTTGCCGTCGATCCCCAAAGTTCGCTTGCGCGGCGACCATGTTAATAATGCGCGTCAGCGCCGCATCGGAAATACCAAGGCTTTTAGCAACGCGCGCGAGCGCTTCTCTCTCAGCAGCATCGAGTTGGCCGTCGGCCAAGCCCATGCTGACGAGAAACAGAAGGAGTGTTTGAGAGGTCTGTGGGCGCAAGGATGCCGTTCGACGGAACCGCAAAAGCTCTTCGGCCGGGTCAAATTGAGGCTCAGCACCGCGCTGAAACCGCTTTATGGCAGACGCCCGCTGTGAGGGCGTAAGCCGCAGCTGTGCAAACATACTTTCCGCCTGCGCAATTTCCGATTCGGTCACACGCCCATCGGCCTTGGCGATGTAGCCCAACATAATAAATGTCGTATCGAAAAATTCTTGCTGCAGTGCGTGGAGGCCATCCGGACCTGTCATCCGGATCGCGCGAACCAAGCCGGAGTCGAACATATGGCCCACAAAAAACCCAACCAGACCACCCACCACACCGAGAGTCACAAAACCCAAAAAGGCCCCTAGCACTTTCCCCGTGTAAACACGCATTAACTGTGACCTCGATTCGGCGTCTTCACGCCATCATAATGACTTGTCCCGCGTTTAGGCAGGGTTCTAAACCGTTTGTAAGACCATTGATATTGCGCGTCGCGCCCCTTGATGAGCCTTTCAATATCGTCATTCATTGCGCGCAACGCCACGTCCAGATCAGGCGCATAAATCGCGTTTGAGACCGGTTGATACACCAATTCCCAGCCGCCCTTGACTCGAAAAACACCAGCCATTACGGCACGCGCGCCTGACTTAGCCAGTAGGTTCGCACAGAAACTCGCCGTAAAGCACTCAACCCCCATAAACGGAGCGTTGAGTCCCCCCGACTCATGCCCGGGGACTTGGTCTGGCAAGATTCCCGTTAAACCACCCCGTTTGACGTGTCGAACAAGTTTCACAAGCCCTTTTGGTGTGGTCGGCACGTATGCGCCGCCGGCACGCTGACGTGCTGCCAAAACTTCGCGGCCCACCGACGGCAACTTTGGTGGCTCAAACAAGCACAGCAAATCGCCCTGCGTCACTAAGTGATGCGAGAGTACTTCCCAGTTTCCAACATGCGGCGCCAACACCAAAACGCCGCTGTCGTCTCGGGCTGCGGCTTCTAAATGCTCAAGGCCCACCACGCGCAGCTTTGATAGGACATAGGCGCTTGAACGGCGCCAAACGTGTCCAAGCTCAAAGACGAGGGCACCTTGCTCGTTCAGCGTCTCTCTCACTAAGCGGACTCTCTCGTCGCGCGATAAGTGAGAATAAGCCAGATCAATATTACGCCGTACGATCCGTACCGTCTGAGTATCTGCGGCGAGCAAAAGCCTCGAAAAAGCGCGCCCAATGGCTCGAGAGACCTCCAGTGGCAATAACGAGGACGCGAGCAATGTCAGACGCAAGACAGAAACCGCCAGTCCATCTTTTAATCGAAATTTGAGTGAATTGTGATTCTTTGCCACTGAGATGCGCTTAATTCGCCCTGGTTGCCGATATTATGCCAGTGCTGGCCGCGGTATACTTGTCCCATTGACATGTCGGGACACTGAAGTGAGTTCACTAACTTTCCAAGAGCTAATCCTAGAGCTTCAAAGTTTCTGGGGAGAAAACGGTTGCGTCATTATGCAACCGCTTGACCTAGAGGTGGGCGCAGGCACATTTCACCCTGCAACCTTTCTGAAAGCACTGGGTCCCGAGAACTGGAATTCGGCCTACGTGCAGCCCAGTCGCCGCCCACAAGATGGCCGATACGGTGAAAACCCTAACCGACTCCAACACTACTACCAGTTTCAAGTGGTGATGAAGCCGTCACCTGCGGACTTTCAAGAACGGTATCTTGCAAGCTTAAAGCGCCTCGGGCTAGACCCGCTCGAACACGACGTCCGATTCGTTGAAGACAACTGGGAATCACCTACGCTAGGCGCCTGGGGTTTGGGCTGGGAAGTATGGCTCAACGGCATGGAAGTGTCTCAGTTTACTTACTTCCAACAGGCCGGTGGCCTTGAATGCTTACCCGTGACCGGCGAAATTACCTACGGCATTGAGCGACTCGCCATGTACCTGCAAGATGTCGACTCTGTTTACGACTTGGTGTGGTCGGAAACGCCAACGGGTACGATCAAGTACGGCGATGTGTTCCACCAGAACGAGGTGGAAATGTCAGCGTATAACTTCCAACACGCTGATACAGACCATTTGTTTACACACTTCGATTTTTGCGAGCGTGAAGCACAACGCTTGGTCGCTCTTGATCTGCCACTCCCAGCCTATGAGTTCGTCATGAAAGCCTCGCATACCTTTAATTTGCTCGATGCACGCCACGCGATCGGGGTGACCGAGCGGCAGCGGTACATTTTGCGAGTGCGGACACTGGCGCGCGCCGCCGCTCAGAGCTATGTTGGATCCCGCGCCAAGCTTGGATTTCCCCTCGCCGACAACGATCTTGCGGCTGCGGCGCTAGCGAAACTTGTTGAGGAGGATCGCTCGTGAGTTCGCGTACGGTGTTATTTGAGCTGGGCGTAGAAGAACTCCCAGCGGGTGAATATTGCGCAATGGCGGACGCCCTGGCCGACGCCTTGGTTACGGGCTTGACCAACAACGGCTTAGCAATAGGTAAATCTCGTGTTTTAGCAACACCTCGACGACTCTCAGTACTAATTACCGACGTTGAAGAAAGCGCAAAAGACACGGAGCAGGCGGTACTTGGCCCGCCGATCAGTGCTGCCCGAAATGCTGAGGGGGAGTGGACACCGGCCGCGATTGGGTTCGCTAAAAAGCAAGGTATAGCACCGACAGACTTACACTCCATCGTTACCGACAAAGGTGAGCGATTGGGCACGATCAAAACCGTTAAAGGCGCTGTCTCAGTCGACGTCCTCCCGGCCATAGTGAGTCAAGCCGTGAATCAAATCCCAGTGTCGAAGCGGATGCGCTGGGGCAGGGAGCGTCACGAGTTTTTGCGGCCTGTTCAATGGTTAGTGCTGCTTTACGGCAATGACACCATTGACCTGTCGCTGTTTGGACTGAACGCCAGTAGAACCACTCGAGGGCACCGCTTTCACGGCGATCAAGCCGTTGAGCTGGAAAGTGCCGACGCCTATGAAGAGACATTGCGAGCGCAACACGTCATTGCCTCAGTCGAAGAGCGAAAAGCGTTGATCTCAGCGCAAGTTAAAGCGCTCGTCTCAGACGGTGAATGCGCTATTGTGGAAGATGATTTACTCAACGAAGTCGCCGGTCTCGTGGAGTGGCCTGTCGCGCTCAGAGGCACATTCGACACCGCCTTCCTCGCGATCCCAAGGCAAGCGCTTATTTCCTCAATGCGTGAACATCAAAAATATTTTCATATCGAAGATCAGAACGGCGCGCTACTGCCCGCCTTTATCACCGTATCGAATATCCAGAGCAAGAACCCGCAGTCCGTTATCTACGGCAATGAAAAAGTAATACGCCCGCGACTGGCAGACGCTGCTTTCTTTTTTGACACAGACAAACAGACCACGTTAGCCAGCAAGGCCACGCGATTGGAAGGGGTTCTTTTTCAACGCGATTTAGGCACGCTTGCCGATAAGCAACGGCGCATCGCAAACGTTGCGGAGTCGCTGTGCTCGAACCTAGGTGCCGACCCAGCGACAGTAAACGCCGCAGGTATGTTGCTTAAGGCCGATCTGGTCTCAGATATGGTGGGTGAGTTTCCTGAGCTACAAGGGATCGCGGGGCGTCACTACGCACTTCACGACGGCGAGACTGAGTCAGTGGCCGACGCAATTGAGCAGCACTACTGGCCGAAATTCTCAGGCGACTCGCTCCCGTTAACGCCGGAGGCTGCAGCTCTTGCGCTGGCCGACAGACTCGACACCTTGGTGGGTATTTTCGGAATTGGTCAGTCTCCCACAGGTTCAAAAGACCCGTTTGCATTGCGTCGAGCCTCACTCGCTGCCATTCGCATTTTGCTAAGGTTTGCGCCTAACGCCAGTATTGACGACCTGCTCCAAGAGGCCTCCGCGTCGTTCGACGAGGGCGTGCTAGCGCCGAAGGTCGTTGAGACCGTGAAGAGCTATTTACTGGATCGGTTACCCGCGCACTACGACGAGCAGGGGGTGTCGGTCGATATTTTACGAAGCGTGACAGCCGTTGGAACGGATAGCTTTGGCGACATCGACAGCCGAAGCCTGGCGGTGACCGCGTTTGCAGGTACAGATGCGGCTATAGCACTTGCCGCAGCCAATAAACGTGTCGCCAATATTTTGGCAAAGGTAAATGAGCCGATTGGCGAAGTGAACGGCGCGTTGTTACGGGAGCCTGCAGAAATTGCGCTGAGTGATGCGTTAGATCGCTCAAGCAAGTGCCTCGCAGCGGCGGTCGCAGAAGACGACTTCCCCAAGGCACTGAACCAACTTGCGCTGCTCCGTAGTGACGTCGACTCATTTTTCGATACGGTGCTTGTTAATTCAGAAGATCAGGCCGTGCGACTAAACCGACTTGCACTACTCCAAGAACTGCGGGCACAGTTCCTCAAAGTGGCCGACCTTGCGGTGCTGGCGCGATGAGGTCTTTTTATCAATGACTACTAGTGTGCTTCTCGTTGCATTGAGTCTCATTACGCTGAGTACGATGGCTATTGGTTATCTTATTCATCGGCAGAGTGTCTACCGCAGGTCAGTAGCAGACTCACTCACACGGGGAGACATCGCTCGCGAAGAGCTGGCTCGCGTGCAAGCAGAGCTTCAGGTCGTCAGTCAACAGCTCCTGGCAACGTGCGGTCGAGAAGAGGGGCTTAAAGCGACGTTAGCGCTAAAAGACAGTCAGCAGGCCGAGAAGACCGCACTTCTCGAAGAGGCAAAGAAAGCGCTTCGTCTCGAATTTGAAAAAACAGCGCAAGCCCTTGTGAGTCAAGGCGAGCGATCGCTGTCCTCTCGCAATCAGGACTCGCTTGATCAGTTACTTAAGCCACTTTCGCAGAAGATCGACAGTTTTCAAAGCAGAGTTAACCAAGTTCACACCGACTTGACCGGCCAAAATGCAGCCTTAAAGACACAAATTAAGCAGCTCCATGAGGTAGGACAAGACATGTCCTCAGAAGCAAACAACCTCACCAAGGCCTTAAAAGGCGATAAAAAACTGGTGGGTAATTGGGGGGAAGAGCAGTTAGAACGGACGTTGGAGTTGGCAGGGCTGAGGCGAGGTGAACACTTCGAGGCACAACAGGCATTCAAAGGTGATGACGGGCAGCGTCTGTTTCCTGACTTTGTGGTGTACCTGCCACAAAATACGCATGTTGTCATTGACAGCAAAGTCTCTCTAGTCGACTACGAGCGCGCGTTCTCTGCAGAAGACGACGCCACGCGCACACTAGCGCTTACTGCGCATGCGGGCGCCGTGAAGCGGCATATTGATCAGCTCTCTGGTAAAGATTATGCCAATCTTGCAGGACTGCAAAGCCCCGATTTTGTGTTGATGTTCATGCCCGTGGAGCCCGCCTACATTGAGATCATGCGCACACATCGAGACCTGTTTAATTACGGCTACCGGAAAAATGTCATATTAGTCTCGCACACAACACTCATGCCGATTCTGCGCACAGTAGCCAACCTCTGGATGGTCGAGCGAAGCAACAAAGAGGCTCGCGAAATCAGTGATCGTGCCGGCGACATTTTTAATGCGGTTTGTCTTGTGGCAGAGCGAATGGAAGGCGTGGGTGCGTCGCTTTCACAAACCACCAAGCGCTACAACGAAGCGGTTACGAGCTTAGTCGGCCGGCAGGGTCTGCACGGCAAGGTGGACCGGTTTCAGTCACTCTCCACACGCGTGTCGAAGAGCTTTCCCGAAAACCTGGACATTCTTCCCGATCAAACCGACGCTAATCAACTGTCACTAGCCACCGAAAAATCGACGCTAAAAGATAACAATGAGAACAATTAGCGGCTTTTTGACGCAATTAGATGTCTAGATTCGCCACCGCAAGCGCGTTTGTCTCAATAAATTCGCGACGCGGTTCAACGTCATCACCCATAAGCGTCATAAACATCTGATCCGCTCGAATCGCGTCTTCAATGGTCACGCGCAGCATGCGTCTTGCGTCGGGGTCCATGGTGGTCTCCCAAAGCTGACCGGGGTTCATTTCACCGAGACCCTTGTAGCGTTGGACCGAACATCCTCGGCGCGCCTCGTCAAGCAACCAACGCATGATTTTCGAAAAGTCGGCTGCGGCAAACACCTTCTCTCCGCGCTTCACATAGCTATCGGCCGTGACCGTCTCACTCAAGACATCACCTAAGTCAGTCAGATCACGGTATTCACTTGAGCTAAACAGGTTGTGGCCGAGCACAATATCGGTCGCCACGCTGTGCGCTGTTCGGCGTACGACCACGTAATAATTTCCTCGCTCTGGGTCACGACGAAGCAGGCATTCATAGCTTGCACTGCTATCTGTAGCCGAAAGTAAGCGCTCACTTAGCGCCTCGGCGAAGGCAGCAACTTTTGATTCGTCACCCATGTCGTCAACCATTAACGGGGGTACGTAAACCAACTTCCACAGTACGTCGGTCGAATACACTCGACTCAAACGACTCACCATCGCCTCGATACGTTGATACTGTGATACCAATTCGGACAAAGCGTCTCCTGACAGTCCTTCGTCAGTGTCGTTCTTAAACAGTGTGGTTTCAATGAGCGCCGCATTCGTCAAATATTCGGTAAAGGCGTCTTCGTCTTTGAGGTACTGACTCGACTTGCCGCGTGTGAGCTTGTAAAGCGGCGGTTGCGCGATGTAAACATGGCCGCGCTCAACAAGCTCGCGCATCTGCCTGAAAAAGAACGTCAACAGCAAGGTTCGAATGTGCGAGCCATCCACGTCCGCGTCCGTCATGATGATAATTCTGTGATAACGCAGCTTATCCGGATTAAATTCTTCCTTACCAATGCCACAGCCCAGGGCCGTGACAATCGTGCCTACCTCGGCGTTACCCAACATTTTATCAAAGCGAGCGCGTTCGACATTCAGGATCTTCCCTTTAAGGGGCAAAATAGCCTGAAACTTACGGTTCCGCCCTTGTTTTGCCGAGCCGCCGGCTGAATCTCCCTCCACCAAGTACAGCTCACAAAGCGACGGGTCTCGCTCTTGGCAGTCTGCTAACTTTCCCGGCAAACCCGCAATGTCCAGCGCGCCTTTGCGTCGCGTCATCTCCCTCGCTTTTCTCGCCGCCTCCCGAGCACGGGCTGCGTCGAGCATTTTTCCAACAATAGACTTAGCATCACCCGGGTTTTCAAGTAAAAACTCGCCAAACGCCGCGCCCATGGCCTGCTCAACAATAGGCTTCACCTCACTTGACACCAACTTATCCTTCGTCTGCGATGAAAACTTAGGGTCGGGGACTTTCACCGAGACAATTGCCGTCAGTCCTTCACGCGCATCATCACCCGTCGTATTGACCTTGGCTTTTTTTGCATGGCCTTCTCGCTCTATGTAACCGTTTAAGCCACGCGTCAGTGCGGACCTAAATCCGGCTAGGTGTGTTCCGCCATCGCGCTGAGGAATATTGTTGGTGTAACAAAAAATGCTCTCTTGGAAGCCGTCATTCCACTGAAGTGCAACCTCAACACTGACGCCATCATCACTCATCGTTTCAAAGTGAAAAACCTTGTTAATCGTTGATTTTCCTTGGTTTAAGAAATTAACAAATGCGTTTAGTCCGCCATCATAAGAATAGGTTTCGGTCTGTCCACTGCGCTCATCAGACAACACAATTCGAACGCCTGAGTTTAGGAAAGCCAGCTCTCTAAGTCGCTTTGCCAGAATGTCGAAATGAAATTTAATATTGGTAAACGTGGCATCCGAGGGTTTAAAGCGAACGGACGTCCCCGACTCTTGCGTGTCACCAATCACAGACAGCGGCCCGTCAGGCACGCCATGACGGTAAATTTGTTCGTGAAGCTTACCTTGGCGGCGAATCGTCAGACACAACTCCTCTGACAACGCATTAACCACAGAAACGCCAACGCCGTGTAACCCCCCTGACACTTTGTAGGTGTTATCGTCGAATTTACCGCCGGCGTGAAGAACCGTCATAATAACTTCTGCCGCCGAAACACCCTCTTCGTGTTGCTCCGTTGGAATCCCGCGACCATCATCGCTCACACTGACCGATTCGTCGGGATGAATAACAATATCGATCTGGCTGCAATGCCCAGCAAGCGCTTCGTCGATGGAGTTGTCGACAATCTCGAAGACCATATGATGCAGTCCAGTGCCGTCATCGGTGTCGCCAATGTACATACCGGGACGCTTCCGAACTGCGTCTAGGCCTTTGAGTACTTTAATGCTGGACGAATCATAATTCGTCTCGTCGGCGCCTGGTGTGGTGTCTTCCATGAGATCTCCTGTCAGTGGCTTCTATTATGCCACTTTATTAGCGCTTGTGAGCACCCCTTGTTCCACGTGGAACACATCAGTCACATAACGCTTGAGCCCCTGTGCGGTATCGTTCAACGAGACCATTGTTGCGAGCACTTGTGCGTCCTCGGCCGCTAATACGTTAAATATTGCCCGAGCGTTAGTGGCGTCAAGCTCAGCTCCCACATCGTCGAGGAGGTAAACCGGAGCACGGCGGGTCGTTTCTTTAAGCACGCGGCCCTGTGCAATCCTAACCGCAGACATCAAAACCTTCATTTGACCGCGGGACAACACATCATTGGCCAAGCCGCCCGCCACAAAGCAGGACAAATCACCCCGGTGAGGTCCAACTTGTGTATGCCCTCGGTCCATATCGCTCGCTCGGCTCGACTCTAAGGCCGAGGTAAACGGCACTCCCTCCTTCCAGCCCGACCTCAAGCCAAGCCGCAATGACGGAAAATTAACCTTCATTTCCTCTAACACTTCGAATAATTGCGCTGTTAATAGGTCCGTGGCACGGACCCTTGAACAATAAAACTGCTCACCCAGTACAGCCAGCTCCGCAACCCACGCCGCATCGTCGTCGACCGCGCCCTTGCGAAGCAGCGCATTACGCTGTTTGAGCACTTGATAATATCGCTGCCAAACACCCACAAACGAATGTTCCACGTGGAACACCAACTGATCCACCAGCTTGCGGCGGGCTTCGGGCCCCTCGCGCAAAACGTCCAGTGTGTTTGCGTTAATCAGGATCAAGGGAAGTTCATGCGCCAAGGTTGAAAGCGCTTTCACGGGCTTCCCCGCCAAGCGAACCTCCCCCCCACCCTCGCGCAAGCGCTTCACACCCGCAACGGACTCTGGGCCACCGTGGCGAAAGCGACCAACCACCTGAAAATGCGGGGCGTTTTCTTGAATAACTTTGCTTGAGTGATGACTGCTAAACGGCTTGCCCGTGCCCAACACGTGAACCGCATCCAGCACTGTCGTCTTTCCAGCGCCATTAGGTCCAACAAAGGCGGAAATTCCGGACCGCAGATCAACTGATGCGGCACTAATATTCCGAAGGTTTTCTATCGAGAGCTGCGTAAGCAATGGGTGTTCAACAAACCTTACAGACGCATGGGCATCACAACGTAAAGCGCCTCTGCATCAGCCTCACCGCCCGCATCACCGTCCTCAACCAGCGCAGAGCTTGCTGAGTCTGACAGTGACATACGCACCGTGGACCCAGAAAGAACACCCAACACATCGAGCAAGTAACTCACATTAAAGCCAACCTCCAAAGCCTCCCCCGAGTAATCAACAGGAACCATTTCCTCGGCTTGCTCTTGCTCAGGGTTGTTCGCTGTGATTTCCAGTGAGCCATTGGTGAGCGCCAGCCGCACTCCGCGATACTTTTCATTTGAGAGAATCGCTGTGCGCGTGAACGCTTGACGAAGTTCTGTTCGATCGCCCGTAACAGACTTATCAGGCGACCTCGGTAGCACCCGCTCGTACTCTGGGAACTTTCCATCAATCAGCTTAGAGGTAAAAGTAAACTGATCCGTTGCCGCTCGTAGGTGGTTTGACCCCACGGTTAACGTGACTGATCCGTCAGCATCGAGAAGCCTTGAAAGCTCTAAAATTCCCTTGCGAGGGACGATGACTGATTTATCCTCAGCCTCTACTTGGCCCGGCGCCGTGCACAATGCGAGCCGGTGGCCGTCCGTGGCAACAAAACGAAGTCGTCCTTCTTTTATTTCCATGTACATGCCGTTGAGGTAGTAGCGCACATCTTGTTGCGCCATAGCAAAACCCGTGCGATCAATCATTTGCCGCACCAAGGTCTGAGCTAGTTCTAAATCTATTTCACCCTCTCCCGCCTCGACCGTTGGAAACTCCGCAGCGGGTAGTGTAGATAAGGTAAAGCGACTGCGCCCCGCCTTTACCGTCACACGCCCATCTTCAACGTTAAACGCAATATCGACGCCGTCTGGCAAGCTTTTGCAAATATCGACTAATTTTCGCGCTGGAACGGTAATGTCGCCGTCAGGGCCCTCATTTTGAACCTCAATACGCCCAACCAACTCAACTTCTAAATCGGTACCCGTTAAAGACAGGCGACTGCCCTCTAAGCTCAGTAATACATTTGAAAGAATAGGCAGTGTTTGACGACGCTCTACGACGCCCGCCACCAAGTTTAAAGGCTTTATCAGCGCATCCCGCGATACTGAAAACTTCATTCGTACTATCTCTCTTTTTTAAGCTTACATGCCGCGACTAAGTCGTCAGCGAACGCAGCAGGTTTTTGTAATCTTCTTTAATATCCGACGTGGTCTCTCTTAACTCCGCTATCTTACGACAAGCATGCAGCACTGTCGTGTGGTCTCTTCCCCCAAACGCGTCACCGATTTCAGGCAGGCTATGATTAGTCACCTCTTTAGCAAGTGCCATTGCCACTTGACGGGGACGTGCGACCGAGCGATTACGCCGTTTTGATAAGAGGTCAGCCACTTTAATTTTATAATAATCAGCGACGGTCCGCTTTATATTTTCCAAAGACACTTGTTTTTCTTGGAGCGCCAGTAAGTCCTTTAAAGACTCCTTAATCAGGTCAATGTCGAAGGGTCTACCCGTAAAGTTAGCGCTCGCGATCACCCGCTTCAGCGCTCCCTCAAGCTCTCGAACGTTAGACCGAATACGTTGGGCTATAAAAAACGCGGCTTCGTGAGACATCGTTATGCCTGATTGCTCTGCTTTTTTCATCAAAATAGCGACCCGTGTCTCGAGCTCCGGCGGTTCCACTGCAACCGTCAAGCCCCACCCAAATCGACTCTTTAAGCGCTCTTCCACCCCATCAATCTCTTTTGGGTATCGATCGCTGGTTAAAATCATTTGTTGACCGCCCTCTAACAAGGCGTTGAACGTATGAAAAAACTCTTCTTGGCTTCTGTCTTTGTTTGCGAAAAACTGGATATCGTCAATAAGCAGCGCATCCACCGACCGGTAAAAGCGTTTGAAATCATTTATCGCGTTCAACTGCAGCGCCTTTACCATGTCAGCAACAAAGCGCTCACTGTGGAGATAGACAATTTTTGCATCGGGTTTTCGCTGACGAAGTGCATTTCCAACTGCATGCATTAAGTGTGTTTTGCCAAGGCCAACACCACCGTAAAGGAAGAGCGGGTTGTAGGCGTCACCGGGGCTCTCCGCCACCTGCTGCGCAGCTGCCACCGCCAGCTGATTACTTTTTCCTTGAACGAAGTTGTCAAAGGTATACCCGTTCACCAAATTATGTTGGTGCGTCGGCACAATAATCGCGGGTGCAACCCGTTGCGCGGCCGGCTGAGGCTCAGAAAAAGAGCTGCGACTAAACACCTCCGGAGCGTTACGGCTAGCGCCGTCATCAACAACACTTGATGGTGCGCGGTCAATGGCGCCAGACTGACTGAGTGTCGTATCTTGGCCAGAAATAACACTGATCGGCAACTGGTTCCCAGGTGACCCGAGCGATGCCAAGCAAGCGGATATCTTTTGACTGTACTTTTCCTCCACGAAATCTCGTATGAATCGGTTCGGAGCCCTGAGCACAAAAGCGCGGTGATCATCAACCGCCGTTAGTGGACGGACCCAAGTGTTAAATTGAACCTCAGGGACCTCGTGCTTCAACGACTCGAGACACCGCGCCCACAACACATTGTTTGAGGGGCTGGTTAATGAAGATGGTGCGCTTTGCATTTTCTGCTGTTCTCTTTGTATTGTTAGCGATTGTGACGTACGCGCGATTGCCTGTGGCTTGAGAAACACTCACAACGGATCCATTAGGTGTAGTTATCCACATATTTATCTCCACTTCAACAAAAATTAAATTGATTTAAATCAACAGCTTAATTAAATTTGTGGGAAAAAAAAGAAAACAAAAAAAGCAACCGTTTTTTTATTTTTATTGTGGATAAGTTTTGAATAACTTATGGATCAATTGTGACAAAAATCCTTTTCTTTACGCACTATCAACATCTAACGCTTACCCCAAAGGACGCTTATCGTTAGTGACCACTAACGCGCAAAAAAGAGCTGTGAAATTAGCACGGTAATTTTTCTAGGGTTTTCCCTTGCCACGTCACTTGACGCTACCTATACTCTCGCCCCCTTACTAGAAGCACCACTCTGAAGGTCTGACAATGAAGCGTACTTTCCAACCCAGCGTACTCAAGAGAAAGCGTAACCATGGCTTCCGTGCGCGCATGGCAACAAAAAACGGGCGAAAAGTACTTGCTCGCCGCCGAGCTCGTGGGCGCATCCGCCTCTCTGCATAAGGCCGGTCGGGCATGAGTCTCATGTCCCATAAATTCCCCAAATCGTCCCGCTTGCTCAATGCAGGCGACTACTCGCTGGTCTTTAACACGACGACAGCACGTGCTGCTGCTGGCGCGGGAACCGTGATTGGCATCAAAACCGACCACCCAAACTCTCGACTGGGCATTATTGTTGCCAAGAAAAATGTAAAGCTGGCGGCGCAGCGTAATCGAGTGAAACGCATCGTTCGTGACTATTTCCGACGCCACCCTCTAGCAGAACCCATGGATATCGTCTTTTTGGCTCGAAGGGGGGTCGCGGAACGAACAAACCACGACCTTTTTAGTGACCTTTCAAAGATTTGGCGAAAGCTAGACCTACAACAGAAATGATCACGTCGCTCATGCGCTTTTTGTCATCTGTAGTCTCTAAGGTTTTAACCGGCCTCATTCGTACCTATCAGATCGCGTTCAGCCCGTTTCTTGGATCAAATTGTCGCTATCATCCGACATGTTCTGCTTACGCAATTAGCGCCGTAGAGAGGCACGGTCCATTTTTAGGTAGCATTCTTGCCGTAAAACGCATTTGCCGCTGTCATCCGTGGGCCGACGGCGGTTATGATCCCGTTCCTGAAAAGCACAACGCATTAAAAGATAACGAGCGTCAAAAACCGAGGACCTAATGGACCCTTTACGATTACTGCTAATAAGCTCAACCGCTGTACTGTCGCTCTTACTGCTGATTGAGTGGAACCAATACTCTGATAGCCAACAGAAGCAACAAAGCGATCTGTACGCAGCGGCCGTTTTAGAAAGGCAGGTAACCGAAGAAACGTCTTCTTTTTCTGCCATTGAAGAGGGCATTCCCTCAGTATCAGCACCCGTCACCGCGCTCACCGAAACCCGTGATCAGACCGCCTCGTTCGCTCTAAACACCGACGCGGTAAACCTGACCATTTCCATGGATGGCGGCGACATTACTGGCGCCTCTCTCCCAAAATTTCCAGTTCGCCTGGACACCCCAGACCAGCCGTTCCGATTACTCGAAAACAATGCGTTAAGAACGTATGTCGCGCAAACAGGTCTTATTGGACCTGACGGGATTGATGCCAGCGGGGACCGCGCACGCTATGTCAGCCAAGGCATCGCCGTTGGGGCCGATGGCAGCCACACCTTAACGCTTGCGTGGCTGGGCAATGACTCTCTCAGTCTTCAAGTGTTCAAACGCATTACCGCCTATGACAACCAATATGTGGTCGACGTCGAGTTTGATATTCGCAACAACAGCGGGCAGTCCGTCGACGTCACGTCGTTCGCACAGCTCAAACGCGATAACTCTGAAGCACCAGACGCCAACGTTGGTTTCGGCGTAAGTCCGTACCTCGGTGCCGCGCTTACGCAGCCAGAAGAACGATACACAAAATTGAAGTTCTCTGATTTACAGGATGAGCCGTTTTCGAAGAACTTGCCTGCAGGGTGGGTCGCGATACTTCAGCACTACTTCGTGTCCGCCTGGATTCCTTCGCAAACCGAATCACATGACTTTTTCGCAAGCCGACTATCCAACGGCGATAACGTTATCGGTTATAAAAATGCGGCTGTCCGCATTGATGCGGGCGACCAACACACCATTTCTCAACGCCTTTACGTCGGCCCCAAAGATCAGGTGGTTTTAAGTGATTTGGCTGAAAACTTGGACCTTGTTATCGATTACGGCTGGCTCTGGTGGTTAGCTCAGCCCTTGTTTTGGTTGCTTACGCTGATTCAGTCGTTTGTCGTTAATTGGGGGCTCGCCATTATTGTGCTCACCATTTTCGTAAAGCTCGCCTTTTTCCGTTTGTCGGCTGCAAGCTACAAGTCAATGGCGAAGAT
>JAQXEB010000142.1 GCA_029251065.1 Luminiphilus sp. | reverse complement strand
CCGTCAGCATGAGTGACCTCAACCTTTCGTCCAGCGAGCAGTTTTCCACGACCCTGAACGACGGTGACGCCATTATGCTGAAGGAGGGACGACACACCGCCCGTCAACTGCGTCACTACCTTATTTTTGCGCTTCATCATGCTCGCAACATTAATCGCCGGACTACCCACGTCGATACCATGAGCGGCAAAGTCATCGCGCGCTTCGGCAAATTTGTGAGAGCTGTCAAGCAGGGCCTTAGAGGGAATGCACCCCACATTGAGGCAAGTGCCACCAAAGACTGGCTTACCTTTATCGTCACTCCAAGCCTCGACAACCGTCGTATTGAGACCCAGCTGCGCACACTTAATCGCACAAACGTAACCCGCAGGACCAGAACCGATCACTATTACAGTATGAGTGTCACTCATGAGTTGACCTTACTCCCTAAAGTTGAAGCAGAATGCGTGACGGATCCTCAATGAGGTCCTTCACCGTGACTAAAAACTGAACCGCAGTCTTACCGTCGATCAAGCGATGATCGTAGGACAGCGCCAAGTACATCATCGGACGAATCACCACTGCACCATCGACGGCGACAGGACGATCTTTGATCGTGTGCATACCCAGTATTGCCGTCTGTGGGGGGTTCAAAATGGGGGTCGATAACAGAGAACCAAAGACACCACCGTTAGACACCGTGAACGTTCCACCCGTCATTTCATCGATGGTCAGTTTCTTGTCCCGTGCTTTCAGACCCAAGTCTCTAATTGCAGCTTCAACATCGGCGATGCTCATAAAGTCGGCATCGCGCAAAACAGGAACCACCAACCCGTCGTCCGTCGAGACCGCCACTCCGATGTCTTGGTAGCCGTGATAAACCACATCATTCGCGTCGACCGAGGCGTTCACCTCAGGGAATCGCTTCAGCGCCTCGCAGCAGGCGCGAACGAAGAACCCCATAAAACCGAGTCGAGTCCCGTTATGGGTCTTCTCAAATTGATCTTTGTACTGCGAGCGAAGCTTCATTAGCGGTGCCATATCCACTTCGTTAAAAGTGGTCAGCATCGCCGTCTCCTGCGTTGCGGAAAGCAAACGTTCGGCAATCTTTGCGCGCATCCGCGTCATAGGAACTCGACGCTCGACTCGCTCGCTGGTGGGGCCTTGTGGCTCGGCGACATTGCTTGCCACATTCGCCGGCGTGGGCGCTGAAGACGGTGCTGCAGATTTGGCAACAGGCGTCGATTCAGCTTGAACCTTGGCCATAAAATTGACTACGTCTTCTTTGTTGATGCGACCGTCTTTACCGGTACCAGTAATTGCGCGCGGATCTAACCTGTGCTCATCAATAAGTTGTCGAGCAGCCGGTCCCATCGGGACAGCGGGACTCGCTGAGGCACTGACTGACGTCGCCGCTTCGGAAGACGATTCAACAGACTCCGAACCCTCACCGGGTGTGAGCTCAGCGAGAAGCGCTTCGCTTTCGATCGTAGCTCCGACCTCTACAAGTATGCGGTCCAAACGGCCAGCCTCAGGAGCCACCACCTCCATGACCACCTTGTCAGTCTCAATTTCAACTAACAACTCGTCTCGTTGAACAAAGTCCCCTTCCTTCTTGTGCCACAACGACACCTCACCATCGGCTACTGATTCAGGAAATGCCGGCGCTTTGATTTCTATTTTCATGATAATCGTCCGTTTTACTCACGTTTTAACAACCCTTCACCCCAGGGCTGCAGATATAAATGCCTCTTGCTCTTGCACATGCAACGCGGTGTAGCCCGCGGAAACTGATGCTGAAGGCGTTCGCCCTACATAACGAAGCTGAGCACCAAACATTGCCAGTGAAACCAACCGCCGCATTGAATCTTGAATCGAGTACCAAGCGCCCTGATTCATCGGCTCTTCTTGGCACCAAACAACGCTAGCCTCACGCGGGAATGCTCCGAGAATGCGTTTTAACTCTTCCTCAGGCAGTGGATAGAGCTGTTCGACTCTAATGAGGGCGACATGATCTGCCCCCCGATCGGCGCGTGCCGCATCAAGATCGTAGAAAACCTTACCCGAACACAGAACCACCCGAGTCACTTGCTGTTTATCACTCACCTTCTCATCGTCGATGACGGGCTGGAAATGGCCGTTGGCGAGCTCATCCAGCGTTGACACCGCACTCTTGTGCCGCAGGAGACTTTTCGGGGACATGACGATGAGTGGCTTTCGCAGGGGTCGGACGCCCTGTCGACGAAGCATATGAAATACTTGAGCCGGCGTTGTGGGCACACACACCTGAATATTCTCTTGCGCCGACAATTGAAGGTAGCGTTCAAGCCTTGCAGACGAGTGCTCTGGTCCTTGTCCCTCGTACCCGTGAGGAAGCAACATGGTCAGCCCACACAGCCTTGCCCATTTGTATTCACCACTGGTGATAAATTGATCGATCACAACCTGGGCGCCATTGGCAAAATCACCAAATTGAGCCTCCCAAATCACCATCCCACTGGGAGCCGTTGTGGCATAGCCGTACTCAAAGGCGAGAACAGCCTCTTCAGACAGTAATGAGTCATAAATCTCGAACTTCGCTTGCGACTCAGACACATGCTGAAGGGGAACGTGGACTTCGGGTTTGTTCTGTGCGTGAAGAACCGCATGTCTATGCGAGAACGTTCCACGACCGATGTCCTGCCCCGTCATTCGAACCGGATACCCCTCTGCCAGAAGAGACGCATACGCCATATTCTCAGCAAAACCCCAGTTAATTTCGAGCGCGCCCGCCGCCATTCTCCCTCGATCCTCAAGGAGTTTCTTAACCTGCCGCTGTAGCACAAAGCCTTCCGGAACTCGCCCCATAATCTCAGCAAGCTCTCGCAACCGTGTGGCATTCACAGACGTATCGCAGTCCATATCCCAGTTATGGCCAAGGTACGGCTTCCAATCAACGAATAACTCAGTGTTCGGCTCCATGACTAACTGCGTCACCAGCGGTTCGCCGCGATCCAAGGACTCTCGATAGCGCTCCATAAGCGCTGCGTCTTCATCGGCCGTTAAAACGTCCTCGGCGATCAGTCGCTTGGCATAGAGGTCTCGCGTCGACGCATGCTGTTTAATGGTGGCGTACATCAGGGGCTGCGTCACCGAGGGCTCATCCGCCTCGTTGTGCCCACGACGTCGATAACACACTAAATCGATAACAACGTCTTTCTTGAACTGATTTCTGAAATCAACCGCCAGCTGCGTGGCAAACACCACCGCTTCAGGATCGTCACCATTCACGTGGAAGATCGGCGCCTGAACCATCTTCGCAACATCCGTGCAGTACTCCGCGGAGCGCGCGTCCTCTTGACGACTCGTGGTAAAGCCGACTTGGTTATTTATCACGATGTGCAACGTTCCACCCGTTTTATAGCCCCGGGTTTGAGACATCTGAAACGTCTCCATGACCACACCCTGACCCGCAAATGCCGCATCACCATGGATTACCAGTGGAACGACCGTATCACCAACCGTGTCCTTGCGACGATCTTGTCGCGCACGTACCGAACCCTCAACGACCGGTGAGACAATCTCTAAATGTGACGGGTTGAATGCCAGTGCCAGGTGAACTTCACCGCCGGGCGTCATAATATTCGATGAAAATCCCTGATGGTACTTAACGTCACCCGAACCGAAGTAAGATGCCCGCCCCTCGAATTCGTCAAACAACTCACTGGGATTTTTCCCTAAAATATTGATCAATACATTGAGGCGACCCCGGTGAGCCATACCGATGACGATTTCTTTCGCACCGTAGCCACCGCTGCGCTGAATCGCTTCAGACATCATCGGGATCAGGCTTTCGCCGCCTTCCAGACCAAACCGTTTAGTTCCTGGGTACTTCGACGCCAACGACTTTTCTAAACCTTCGGCCTTAATCAATCTTCGTAGAATCTGAATGCGGGTCTCACGATCCAGCGCAGGCGCGCTCCGCACCGACTCCATGCGACTCATGATCCAGTGGCGCTCGTCGGTATTGACGATGTGCATGAACTCCGCACCAATCGTGTGGCAATACGTCCGCTCAAGCGCCGCTCGAATTTCAGCCAACGTCGCGTCTGCCTTGCCGATGTATAAACTTCCCACCTGAAACACCGTATCAAGGTCGGCCTCTGAGAGTTCGTGGAACTCCAGCTCAAGGTCAGCGACCGGCGCCCGGTCTGCCAGGGCCAATGGGTCTAGCTTGGCTTTTTGGTGTCCACGCTGCCGATAAGCTGAAATCAACTGCACCACACGAACCTGTTTGCGCTCGTATTCCGTGGCTTGTGAGTCCTGACTGCGCGTTGCCTCCGTGCGAACTCGCATTTTGCTGATGCGAGCGAACTGCTGGCGCAGCACCGAGTGCGGCAGATCGCGCAAATTGTTTGTACTGGTCTGGACCTTTGGTAGGCGGTCGAAGTAGTCCCGCCACTCTGGCGGAATGTCGTTCGGATCTTTTAAGTACGTCTCGTAAAGCGCCTCAACGTAAGCGGCATTGCCACCTGAGAGGTGCGACGTGCTTCGCTGTTGCTCCATGCTGGGTAGGTCTATCGACTTTGCCATGCACACTTCCCCCGAAGTCATTTGCGGCAACTTATTGTTTGGTATGTGTTACCGCATCACGAGGAATATTTTACGCTGTCCGGTAGTGAATTCCCATGCACCAGCAGAGCCCAAATGGCAAAAACGCCACAAAAGTGGCGTTAATATTACCTAATATAACCCTGGGTTATGGGGCGTATAACTGGACTGCCTAGGCGGCTCTGCTGAGCAACATAGAGCGAATATGACCAATTGCGCGCGTGGGGTTTAAACCCTTGGGACACACGTTGACGCAGTTTTGAATGCCGTGACACCGAAACACGCTGAAGGGATCATCGAGCTTTGACAGCCGCTCTTCAGTCGCCTGGTCACGACTGTCAGCAAGAAATCGGTAAGCCTGTAACAAGCCTGCTGGCCCGATAAATCGGTCAGGATTCCACCAAAACGATGGGCAGCTGGTCGAGCAGCACGCACAGAGAATGCATTCGTACAGCCCGTCAAGCTTCGCGCGGTCCTCTGGCGTTTGCAATCGCTCAATAGCCGGTGCCGGAGTGCTGTTCTGAAGATACGGCTCAATCTTCTCGTACTGCGCATAGAACAAGCTCATATCAACCACTAGATCACGCACCACAGGCAGACCGGGTAACGGCCGAATCACCAGCTTGTTCTTCTTCACCGTCTCCGACAGCGGCGTGATACAGGCAAGTCCGTTTCTGCCGTTAATATTAAGCCCATCGGATCCACAAACGCCCTCTCGACAGCTGCGGCGGTACGTCACAGTGGCGTCGTGATCGGCCTTGATCATCTCAAGCACGTCAAGAACCATTAGGTCTTTCCCTGCCGTATCGACACGGTACTCCTGCATGTGTGGCGACGCATCGGTTTCTGGGTTAAAGCGATAAACACTGACCTGCAACATCTATTATCTCCTCGCAGATTAGTAGGTGCGTATTTTGGGTTGGAAGGTATCGACGGTCTTTGGCGTGAAGTTGACCGACCGCTTCGTCACCGCCTTACCTTCTTTGTGGTAGATGGAGTGGCACAGCCACTCATCATCATCGCGTTCGGTGAAGTCTTCCCGCGCGTGCGCGCCACGACTCTCCTTTCTGGCTTCGGCAACGATAGCGGTCGCCTCGGCCGTTTCAAACAAGTTTTGCAGTTCCAAGCATTCAATGCGAGCCGTATTAAACGCATTACTCTTATCTTCGAGCTTAACGTTATCGATACGCCCTTTTAAGTCGTCCAACTTCTTAATGCCTTCCTGCATAAACTCACCCTTACGAAAGACGCCGAAGTAATTCTGCATGACACCCTGGAGCTCTTTTCGCAGCGCAGACACGTTTTCACCACTGTCGTTCGCATTCAACGACACCAAACGCTCATTAGCCTTGGAAATGTCATCCGGTGATGCATCACGCATTTCAATGCCTTGTCGCAGCGCATCTTCAATAAACAAGCCTGAGGCGCGACCAAATACCACTAGGTCGAGTAGCGAGTTACCCCCTAAGCGATTCGCACCGTGTACCGATACACACGCGACCTCACCACAGGCATAGAGACCAGGAATAACGTGGTCGTTGCCCTGCGCGTCAACCGTCAAGGCCTGTCCGTGAATATTCGTAGGAATACCACCCATCATGTAATGGCACGTCGGTACTACAGGAATCGGCTCTTTTACCGGGTCGACATGAGCAAATGTACGAGACAGCTCGCAAATACCCGGGAGACGGGACTCTAGAACCTCTTCACCCAGATGATCGAGTTTTAACTTCACATGATCTTTGTCTGGGCCACATCCGCGCCCTTCGAGAATCTCCAAAACCATAGAACGCGCAACAACATCTCTGCCCGCAAGATCTTTGGCATTAGGCGCATAACGCTCCATAAATCGCTCGCCATCTGCGTTAACTAAATACCCGCCCTCACCTCGGCAGCCTTCGGTAACGAGCGTGCCTGCGCCGTAGATGCCTGTTGGGTGAAACTGCCACATCTCAATATCTTGAACCGGAACACCGGCCCTCAACGCCATACCCACGCCATCGCCGGTGTTAATGTGTGCATTCGTTGTTGATGCGTAGATACGTCCTGCGCCGCCCGTTGCGAAGACAGTGGCCTTTGATTTGACGTACACGGTCTCACCGGTCTCAATGCAAATCGCAATGACACCCACAACTGCGCCGTCCTGATTTTTGACCAGATCGGTTGCAAACCATTCGTTAAAAAAGACTGTCTCGTTTTTGACGTTATTTTGATAAAGCGTGTGCAAGAGCGCATGACCGGTACGATCCGCTGCCGCACAAGTTCTGGCGGCCTGACCACCTTCTCCAAAGTTCTTGGACTGCCCCCCAAATGGGCGCTGATAGATACGGCCCTCTTCGGTGCGTGAAAATGGAAGCCCCATGTGCTCGAGCTCAAATATAGCCTCGGGGCCGACTGAGCACATGTATTCAATGGCGTCTTGGTCACCAATGTAATCACTGCCTTTGACCGTGTCGTACATGTGCCAACGCCAGTCATCATCCGGGTCTGAGCTCGCAATTGCACACGTAATGCCACCCTGCGCACTCACCGTGTGTGACCGAGTGGGAAACACTTTAGAAATAACTGCGGTTTTGTAGCCTGACTGAGCCAGTTGAAGCGCCGCACGCATACCCGCGCCACCGCCACCAACAATTACGCCATCGAACGAGATAGTTCGCATCCCTTTACTTCTCCCAACCGGTCCTCGCTAGAGCGAGGGTTAACCCCAAATAACTTGAATGACCCAAATCGCATAAACCGCGAGCAACAAAACGACCCCAATCTGCACGACAGGTCGCACGACATTACCCATTTTCCCCAGCATGTATTCGGTCAAATAGTCTGTGAATACTGTCCACAAGCCAATCCACGCGTGAGAGACGTAAGCACCTATTGCAAGCAACGTAAAAACCTTCATCGCCGTCGTGTCGTGCAACGCTCGCCACGAAGTGTAGTCAATCCCAGACGCAATCTGGAAACCAATGAATAAAAAATATGCGAGCAGTATGAGCGAGCTGACCCGTTGTATCAGCCAGTCAGACAATCCGTTTCGACTAAAGCTTGTGACTTGAGTTACCACAATGCGACCCCCCATGCGACAGCTGCCAGTGCTGCGGCCACGAATAAAATTTGAGCACCCAAGGCACCGCTCTTAAAGTCTTCACCGATCCCCATGTCCATGATGAGATGACGAATGCCCGCTAGCGCGTGGTAACTGAACGTCACCAAAAACAACCAAAGTAGGCCTTTGGCGATATTGCCCGACAGCACCTCCGACAACTGATCGAAACTTTCTTGCGAGGCAAGACTCGCGTCTAGCGCCCACACCATCAATACACTGGACGCAAACAACACGACACCCGACACCCGATGAGAAATCGAGGCCAAGGCCGTAACCGGAAGCTTAATCGTGCTCAGATCAAGATTGACAGGACGACTGTCCTTACTGCCGCGTGGTTTCACTTATTGGCCCCCAGAGCGTTCAAGTGGTCAGATTTGAGGCGAGAGTATAGGTAGTCCCCCAGCAACTGACAAATTCATCTGACAAAACATCATCATCAGCCGTATTTAGTCAGTACATTATTGTTGTAAAATTGACACACACCAGTCGTGCCGCTAGTTTGGCGCGACACAAAATCAGGTCGGGGGACTTAAGATGGCAGAAAAGACGGCGACGCTCTCTATACATCAGGGCGATAACACTTCACTAGAGATCGATTTACCCGTCTACCAGGGGTCACTCGGGCCCGACGTGGTCGATGTTGGCAAATTAACCGCGCAAGGACACTTTACGTTTGACCCCGGATTCACCTCGACCGCCTCGTGCGAATCGCAGATCACCTACATTGACGGCGAGAAAGGCGTTTTGCTTCATCGTGGATACCCTATCGAGCAACTGGCCGAGCATTCTGACTATCTTGAAACGTGTTACCTACTTCTAAATGGCGAACTGCCAAGCGCCGAGCAGAAGGAAGCGTTTGTCGATATGGTCACGAACCACACGATGGTTCACGAACAGATTCGAACGTTCTTTAATGGTTTTCGTCGAGACGCACACCCGATGGCCATTATGTGCGGCGTCGTCGGTGCCTTGTCCGCGTTTTATCACGACTCGACCGACATTTCCGACCCACACCACCGCGAGGTCGCTGCCTTTCGATTGATCGCAAAAATGCCCACCATCGCAGCGATGAGCTACAAGTTCTCGATTGGTCAACCCTTTATGTATCCGCGTAATGACCTCGACTACTCCGCAAATTTCCTCCACATGATGTTTGGAAATCCGTGTGAACCCAGTGTCATTTCTCCGACTATTGCGCGGGCAATGGATCGGATTTTTCTCCTTCATGCCGATCATGAGCAAAACGCATCGACATCAACAGTTCGCCTCGCCGGGTCATCACAGGCCAACCCATTTGCCTGTATCGCAGCCGGTATCGCCGCACTTTGGGGCCCCTCGCACGGGGGCGCTAATGAAGCCGTTGTTAAAATGCTTGACGAGATTGGCGATGTGTCACGCATCGATGAATTTGTGGCGCGCGCCAAAGACAAGAACGACCCCTTCCGACTTATGGGTTTTGGCCACCGCGTTTATAAAAACTTTGATCCCCGCGCTAAAGTAATGAAGCAGGCTGCTGACGAAGTGCTTGCTGAACTTGGCATTCAAGATGAAAATCTTGAAATCGCTAAGCGGCTGGAAGAAATTGCATTGAGTGATGAATACTTTATCGAAAAGAAGCTCTACCCCAATGTGGACTTTTACTCGGGCATTATTTTGAAAGCACTGGGCATCCCCACGTCCATGTTTACTGTAATTTTCGCCGTGGGGCGCACGGTAGGATGGGTGGCGCACTGGAACGAAATGATCAGCGGTAGCTACAGAATTGGGCGTCCACGACAGCTTTACACCGGATACCAGTCGCGCGACTACCTGTCAGTCGAGCAGCGATAATGACAAGGACTGTGCAACGCGTGGTTATATCGGGAGTGGGTTTGTACACCCCCAGCGAGAGCGTCAGTAACCACGAGCTTGTAGAGTCTTTCAACGTATGGGTCGAAAAATACAACCGCGAGAACGCGGATGCGATTGCTGCGGGCGAGCTTGAGGCCAAAGGCCCCTCGAACGTTGAATTTATTGAGAAAGCGTCGGGTATTAACTCTCGATTCGTCATGGACAAGGCCGGTATTATTGATCCGGACCGCATGGCTCCCCGTCTGTCACCACGTTCAAATGATGAACCATCGGTCATGTGTGAAATCGCGGTCGTCGCCGCCAAACAAGCGATTGAACAGGCGGGCATCAGCACAGACGAAATTGATGTGGTTTTAGTGGCCGCTTCAAATATGGAGCGGGCCTACCCTGCGATGGCAATCGAAGTGCAAGCCGCGCTGGGTATAAAGGGGTTTGCTTTCGACATGAACGTCGCCTGCTCCTCGGCGACGTTTGGTATCCAGC
>JAQXEB010000141.1 GCA_029251065.1 Luminiphilus sp. | reverse complement strand
CTTGAGCTTTTATACTATCCGCCAGTTCGTTGAGCGCACTTTCATCAAAATCTCTGCGTGGCTGGTACTGACCGCGCTGTAGCTGTTCCAGTGGGATTTGGCAGAGGTCACCTTGCCCTGCAGGGCTTGCGTTAAGCGACGCGGTGCTGGCCGCCGCTTTTGTTGTCAATTCGGCACCAAGCAGGGCATCCAAGCCCCTATTAAGTTTTCTTTTTTTTGTGGTCATTCACTTTTCCTGGGGACACCGGCCTTTACTGTCTGCGCAAAAACTCTTCAGCCAGCGCCATGTAAGCACGAGCACCGCGTGAATACCTGTCATAAACAATACCCGGCTCCCCGTGACTGGGTGCCTCTGCTAAACGAACGTTACGCGGAATAACCGTTCGATAGACCAAGCTGCCAAAATGACTGAATAATTGCTCTGAAACTTCGGTCGTTAGCGAGTTGCGAGGATCATACATTGTTCGAAGAATACCCTCGATTTCTAAGTCGGCGTTAACGGTCTCGTTAATGCGCCGTACGGTACTGAGTAGCGCCGATAACCCTTCAAGAGCAAAATATTCGCACTGCATGGTAATTAGTATTGAATCACAGGCCACCATCGCATTCACCGTCAGCATGTTTAGCGACGGTGGACAATCGACTAAAACGTAATCAAACAGCGCTGTGGCTTGCGATAACCCAGACTTAAGACGCAGTTCTTTACCATCGACATCGATCAGTTCTACTTCAGCCGCCGTAAGATCGCCGTTCGCGGGAAGCACCCCATACCCACCCGAAGGAGAGGTGATTAAACACTCTGACAATGCGGCCTCATTAAGCAACACATCGAGCACCGAACGCTCGAGCTTATTTTTCTCTATGCCTGAAGACATCGTCGCGTTGCCCTGTGGGTCCATATCCACCAGCAAAACACGCTGTCCAATTTGAGCAAGAGACGCTGCCAAGTTGACGCTAGAGGTGGTTTTACCAACCCCCCCTTTTTGATTTGCGACGGCGATGATTTTCATATTATTGCCTCGGCAAGCTTAAGCACCGCAAGCCGCCTCACTTCGTTCAGACCTGGCACGTGAAGCGCCCGCTGCTCAACGAGAACAATACGTCCATCGAGCGTCGCTTTTTCGGTTTCAAGTGTTTGAGACTTCATAGCGAGCCAAACACCTTTTTTTTTCAGTAGGTGCTGTGACACCTGACACATTCGCGTCAAGTCAGCAAACGCTCGGCTCAACACAGCATCAAACCCCACCTCTGGCTGGTAGTCTTCAGCACGTCCCTCGACGATAGTGACGTTGTTGAGGTTTAAGTGACGCTTCGCTTGATGAAGAAAGCGGGTTTTCTTTCCGTTGCTGTCTAAGAGTACAAACTCTGTTTCTGGGCAGCAAATTGCGAGTGGAATGCCTGGCAGTCCTGCGCCCGTGCCCACGTCGCAAACACGGTGAGCATCGCCGAGATGCGCCAATACTGACAGACTGTCCATGAGGTGTTTCGGAATCATTTCTTCAGCTTTTTTAATCGCTGTTAAGTTAAACGGTTTATTCCACTTCTGTAGCAATTGAAGATATTCATAGAGCAGCGTTGCACGTTGCTCGTCGATAGATAATGCAGCTAATCCTTTGCAAATCAGTTCATATTGAAAATTACGCATTACTGACTATGCGTTCAGCGGATTTTTCGCTACTTCGTCGTAAATGAACTAATAACAGCGATAAAGCCGAGGGTGTAACACCCTGTATACGACTTGCCCGAGCAATGTTGCTGGGTTGGTTTTGTATAAGCTTCTGGCAAATTTCATTCGACAGTCCTGACACCTTTGAGAAATCAAATCCCGTAGGTATCGGCGTATTTTCATGCCGTTTCAAACGATCTATATCGTCTTGTTGACGCGCAATGTAACCGGCATATTTCACTCGCGTTTCAATGTGCTCGGCCGTTGCGGAATCTTGAACCATTTCACCTTTTAAACTAGCAACATCGCTGTATGACAGCTCGGGTCGTCGCACTAGATCTGCCATGGAATACTCACGCGTGAGCGGTGTCGTTAACTTACCGTCGAGCATTTGAGCAAACTCTGTCTTTGGGTGTATGAAAGTAGCATCAAGGCGCTCAAGTTCTTGTTGAATCGTCAGCTGCTTATCTTCAAACACCTTCCAGTGGTCGTCAGTGATCAGTGCTAACGAACGGCCTTTTGCCGTTAATCGCTCATCGGCGTTATCTTGACGAAGCTGTAGTCGATATTCTGCTCTCGATGTAAACATTCGATAAGGCTCGAGCGTCCCAAGTGTCACCAGATCATCGACCAAAACACCGATGTAAGCCTCATCTCGTTGGGGTTCCCACGGATCCAGCTCAGCGGCATACCGAGATGCGTTAAGTCCCGCCAATAACCCTTGGGCGCCAGCTTCTTCATAACCGGTTGTGCCATTGATTTGACCCGCAAAAAATAGCCCAGAAACGTGACGCGTCATCAGACTGTGTTTTAAATCTCTGGGATCAAAGTAATCATACTCAATGGCGTAACCGGGTCGCGTAATGTGCGCGTTTTCAAGCCCCGTAATGGAGCGCACCAGCGCGACTTGAATGTCATAAGGAAGCGACGTAGAAATCCCGTTAGGATAAAGTTCGGACGTTGTTAATCCCTCAGGCTCTAAAAAAATCTGGTGCGAACTCTTATCAGCGAACCGGTGAATCTTATCTTCAATACTGGGGCAGTATCGAGGTCCAGTTCCCTCGATCACACCACTAAACATTGGTGAGCGATCTAAACCACTCCGAATAATATCGTGCGTTTCCTCGTTCGTTTTAGTAATCCAACAACACACCTGCTCGGGATGTTGGTCCACTGACCCCAACTGAGACATTACCGGTCGCGGCGTGTCTCCCCACTGTTCCTGCAAAGACGAATAATCGACCGTATTGCCATCAATTCTGGGCGGCGTTCCTGTCTTTAATCGACCTAGGCGAGGGCATATTTCGCGGAGTTGGTCCGCTAACGTGACAACTGAAGGGTCGCCCATACGTCCACCCGACTGGTTCTGAAGTCCAATATGAATTTTCCCATGAAGAAATGTCCCCGCAGTCAGTACACATGCCAAAGCTTTAAAACGGATGCCTGTCGACGTTTTAATGCCTGATATTTGATCGCCACAGAGCTCAATATCATCGACGGCGTCTTGGAAAATGGTCAGATTCTTTTGAGCAAATAGGATTTGTCGTATGGCATTCCGGTAAAGAACCCGATCAGCCTGGGCGCGAGTGGCTCTAACCGCGGGACCTTTGCGGGCGTTTAGCACTCGGAATTGAATACCCGCCAGATCGGTGGCCGTTGCCATGGCACCACCGAGGGCATCGATCTCTCGAACTAAGTGAGATTTACCAATGCCACCAATAGCAGGGTTACACGACATTTGTCCTAACGTGTCGATTGAGTGCGTGATAAGCAGGGTTCGGGATCCGGCCCGCGCTGACGCTAAGGCCGCCTCGGTACCGGCATGACCACCGCCAACAACAATGACATCAAATAGTCGGTCTGCACTCATCTGCGTGTCTGTGGTTCGTTAAGGGCCGCGAAGTATACGGGCATTCGTTAAAGAACATAAGCACATTAAGGATCGTTTAAAAAGGGTAAAACCTAAGTTTTGTTGTTTGGCTTCTTGGTCGATTACGACCAATCTTTAACTTTGAATTTACGGCAATGAACTTATATTTAAATATATATATTAAAGAGTAGATACTTTGATGTTGTTATTATTAGGGCGCGAAATTTTGTGGAAAACCCTCTGCAGGCCCTGTAGACACTCATAAAAATACAACACAAAGTCTTTTTGTAACGGCTGTAAAACCATCGTACAAGCAGGGGATGTTCGCTGGATAAGTAACGCTCTAAGAGTAAGCAAACTTCGACGTCCGGTTATGCACACAACGGCGCACAGGGTTTAGAGCAGTGTTATGCACAGGATAGGTGGCGAAAAGAACCGGGGTGGTGTTAGGCGCTAATACGTCATTAACTGTACTGCAAAGCAATTACTTACCGATGCAGAATGAACTGAATATTTGACCCAGTATATCGTCGCTAGAGATTCTTCCGGTGAGTGTGTCGATGGCGGTTTGCACTCGTTTAAGATCTTCTGAGAGTAATTCTGCGGCGTTGTGAACATTAAATTGTTCGAGCGCGTGAGCCAGTAATTGCTCTGCTTCGGCAAGTGCGTCCACGTGTCGCTGACGCGCACTGAACATCGAGTGTTGATGACTATCCAGTAGCAGGCTTTCTTCAACGATAGAGGCCAACTCATCTAATCCGTGACGTGTAGCGGCGCTGAGAGCGACGCAGTTTCGACCCTCGGTGTCTTTGAAGCGCCCTAATTCGCGTTGTGTTAAGTCGGCTTTATTGAAAACTTTAATGATCGGCGTAGATAAAGGTATCCAGTCGGTATCGATACCAATCGGATGACTATCATCAATAATATGAAGTACAAGGTCAGCTAAGCAACCGCTGGCTTTAGCGCGCTTTACCCCTTCTTGCTCAATAACATCGGTTGTGGAACGTATACCGGCAGTATCAACAATCTCAAGCAGGGCTTCGCCAATTTGAACCGTCTCTTTCAATGCATCTCTGGTTGTTCCGGGTTGATCGGTCACAATAGCAATATCGTCATAGGCCAATGCATTGAGCAGGCTACTTTTCCCCGCGTTTGGCGCGCCGATTAAGACAGCGGTGTGACGTTGCGATCGTTTTTGTGCCGTAGAGACGTCACGCAACAGTGTGGTGATGGTGGTGTTACAACTGTGAAGTCGCGTAATGACGTGATGCCGTTGCAGTACGTCGATGTCTTCCTCTGGAAAATCGATCGACGCTTCGGTCAGTGCACGTAACTCATTCAAGTCACGAGCAAGCGTGTCGACAAGTTCCGAGAAAACACCGGCAAGCGATGACGCAGCCAATTGAGCTGCAGTTTCAGTTTCTGCGGATATTAAATCTGCAATCGCTTCGGCCTGTAATAGGTCAATCTTCCCGTTCAGGAAGCTGCGCTCTGAAAATTCACCCGGGCGAGCAGCTCGCGCACCCAACTCAAGACAGCGTGACAACAGCGCTTGAAGCACAATATGGCCACCGTGAATTTGCAGTTCAACGACGTCCTCACCCGTAAACGAATGAGGGAGGGGAAAGTAAAGACCGAGTCCTGAATCAATAATCTCACCGCAAGCGTTAGTAAACACGCACAAGTGGGCGTATCGGGGTTCAAAATGATGTTGACTCAAGCCGGTTGCTATCGTTAGCGCCTGTGGGCCACTAAGCCGGATAATACCTACCGGCCCGTCGCCACGCGCGGTGGCGATTGCGGCAATAGTGTCGGTATCTAAAGCTGTCATTAGGCGTTATTTAGCGAGCGGCCTGTTCAATTTGCCGCGTAACAACGTACTGCTGACCAAACGACAGCAAGTTATTACATAGCCAATACAACACTAAGCCTGCAGGGAACCACATCATTAAAAATGTGAACGCAATGGGCATGTATTGCATTATTTTTGCTTGCATGGGGTCCGGCGGTGCAGGGTTGAGGCGCTGCATGAGGTACATGCTAATGCCCATCAAGAGCGGTAATACAAAGTAGGGATCCATGGCTGAAAGATCATTAATCCACAAAATAAAGGGGGCATGTCGAAGCTCGACAGATTCAAGGAGGACCCAGTACAGGGCAATGAATACAGGCATTTGAATCAACATCGGCAGACATCCGCCCATCGGATTAATTTTTTCTTTCTTCCAGAGCTCCATCATGGCTTGTTGTTGCTTCGCTTTATCTTCGGCGTATTGATCGCGAATACTTTGAATCTTGGGTTGCACCGTGCGCATCTTCGCCATTGACTTGTAGCTTGCAGCCGACAAACGGAAAAAGGCGAGCTTTACGAAAATGGTGAGCACAATAATGGCGAGCCCCCAATTAACGACAAACGACTGAATCAGCGTAAG
>JAQXEB010000140.1 GCA_029251065.1 Luminiphilus sp. | reverse complement strand
TTGAGGCAACCCAGCTGTGTCACCCCTGCGCTCGCATGGAAGAAAATCTTGGCAAAGGAGGTGTCGCCGCAATGATCGGTCACGGCGGCCTGTGCGCTAAAATTATCGAATCCGGCGATCTTGCACTGGGTGATGCGATTACGGTGCTGCCGCCGTTGGAGGGCTGATGGACGATCCTTACGCGTTTGAGCTCGACCCGCAGTTGCAGGCGGACACAGTGCTCGTTTCAGATTGGCATCTCTGTCAAGTTCGGTTGATGAATGACAGTCGGTACCCCTGGGTAATTCTGGTTCCAAAGGTCCCCGGTGTAGCCGAGATTCACGAACTTGCGGACGAGCAGCAGCATTTACTTCTTGAGGAGTCTGTTCGACTGTCTAAGGCGCTTGACCAACTTTACTCACCACACAAGCTCAACATTGCCGCGCTGGGTAACGTCGTTCGCCAGCTTCACATCCATCACGTGGTGCGCTTTGAAGACGACGCGGTGTTTCCCAATCCTGTTTGGGGTGTGGGTACGGTTCAGCCTTACGAACCCGATAAGCTCGCAGAAACAGTGAGCGCGCTAACAATTGCATTTGACTTGCTGTAGCGCGCTCTTATCGCACCTCAACGTTGGGAATTCACTCTAGCCGAGCGAGCGGCGCCCGACTTTTAGCGGTGTTGGTCAGACCACGTCCATACTTTTTGGGGGCCTATTTCGCAAAATGCGATTTTCAAGCGGCTTGAAGCTCGGCCTCTTCGAGTGCAATGTTTTGGCAGTCACTGTTGCGCTGAAGACGGTAAATGAAAAACTGAGCGCAACCAAACGATCGGAAGAAGACGGTTTGAATGGCATTATTTTCTAACCAAGAAACGTTGTAAATCATGACATTATCTCCTTTTTTGTGCCGAGTATTTCTGAGATTTTTTGGAAAAAAAGGACCCGATGTGTAGGGTCCAACTCAGAAAGACCAAGACGATTGAGCGTGCCGATGAGTGCCGCTCAAGAGCAATATCTGCAAAACGCGAATTAAGTTGCAAGATAATAATCGCAAATTGCGAACAATAGTTTGCTGCGCAGTAGACGGGATCTCTCGGTGTGAGACGTATTACTATGACCAGAGACTAAAAACGCCAATTTGGCGCTGAGGACAGACCAATGAAAGGACTAACAACGGTTCTACTGTGTGTGGGTATGGCACTCTCGATCCCTGTCATCGCTGACGATCATCGCGATCGAAAGCCTGATGGCAAACGGGTGTCTAAAATGCTTAAGCAGCTCGATTTAAATGATGATGGAATGATCAGTCGAGACGAGTTCAAAATGCCTGAGCGGCGTGGATCGCCTGACATGCGTGTGGATCTCAATGGAGACGGTGAGGTCAGTCGTGACGAGGTGAGTCGTGTTGTCAGTGATCGTGCTGAAGAGGCGCTTACGCGGTTCGATAAAGAAGACACCGACGGCAACGGCGTATTGACCGCTGAGGAACGGCGAATGTCGGTGTTCAATCGAATAGACGCTGACGGCGATGGACAGCTGACAAAGCGCGAGTTCAAAGGCTCTCGAGATAACGCGGAGCGTCGAATAAAGCGGGGTCAGGACCACAAACGCTCAAAAGAAGGTAACTCAGAGCGAAGGGGCCCTTCAGACGCGTCCTGAAAAACGTCGAACACGATCGAGTGGTTAGCGATGAATCAGCGCTGGTGGCGCGGGTCTGCCAGGGTGACCGTCGTGCCTATGCGGACTTAGTGGCACGTCACTTGCCTGCTGTGGAGGTCTACGCCCGTCGCATCTTGGGCGACGAATATTTGGCGCAAGATGTTGCGCAGGACGTGATGTTGGTGCTGTGGCAGCGCTCAGATCGCTTCAAGCCAGAGAAGTCACGGCTGACCACTTGGCTGCATCGCATTGCACACAACCGGTGCATCGATCTGTTGCGCAAGCCTGGACACAAGACTCTTGAGGACGCCTATGAGCCCGCTGCGCAGCCATCAAATACGCAGGAGACACCCGGTGCTGCGAGCATCGATGCCGCTCTATGCGAACTCCCTGAGAGCCAGCGTACGGCGCTGGTCCTGACCTATTATCAAAATTTTACGAATCGTGAAGTGGCTCTCATCATGAGTTCCTCGGTTCGTGCTGTAGAGTCCCTGCTGTGTCGGGCTCGTGGCAATTTAAAAAAATACCTGGAGACAGATCAATGAGCCCAGAACGCGAATCACACCGCCGAGCGCGCACGCTCTTAGAGGCCTTGGGCGCGGAGGAGAGTGCGTGGCCCGATGCCGAGCGGCAATCCATCTTGAGCGAGCTCGCTGAGAGTGACGTTTTGAAGGTGCTGCGAACACAAGAGCAGACGTTGGATGAGTGGCTTAATCAGTCATCGGTGACAGCCAGCCTTGATGCCCAGGCAGTCGCACTGCAAATTTCTCAGTCGCATGCGCAAAAACCCGCTCTTGAGGTCCGCTTAGGCACTGTTCTTGAGCGTGTTGCCGATCTGGTTGCGTTTGGCTCATGGCGCTCGCCGGTGGCGGCCAGTGTAACGTTGAGTGTCGGTGTCGCACTGGGGACGCTGGTTTATGTCCCGTCAGAAGATTGGTCTAATGCTGAGCAGTACAGCTTCACTGTCATTGGTGAGGAGTAAATTGATATGAGTCACAGAGCACTACTGGGGTTGGTCATTCTCTCCGTCGCCGCAAACTTGCTACTGGTTGGTTTGATCGGTGGGCATTTGATCAAACAAGGCAACAATCACCCGAAACCGTTGGGCTGGGCCCTGAAGGGTGTGTCGCCGGAAGTGAGAGAAACCGTGCGTCCCTTGATGAAAGAGCATGCAAAGGATGTTTTGCTGGCGCGCAGAGACTTGAGAAAAACAGAGCGAAGACTGCGGCGTGTGATCGAATCAGAGACAATGACGCGCGAAGAACTGACCCGAAGTCTGTCAGCAATGCGAGAGTCAACGGCTCGATATCACGTTCTTATTCACGACATTGGCGTCGATGTCTTACTTTCACTTGAGACAGAGCAGCGCCTCAAGGCCGCGCCGTACTTATTTAGACCGCCGAGTCCGCAGAGACTCTGCGACGGCAGAGAGGTACGGTTACGGTCTATCGATCGCGGTAATCGTGCCGCACAGGAGCCTGCGCCTGAGTCAACAGACTGAAGATCTGTGGCCTCATCAGTGATGCTTAAAATTTCAAGTGAGTCCGCGGGATCATTGCCCTAAGATACGGCCCCTGACTGGGATGGGTGCCATCAAATGGATTCGATACTTGAAATACTGCCGCCACTTCAACTTGCGGCGGTTGGCGGGACGGCATTTTTGGCGGCACTTTTAAGGGCTTTCACGGGCTTTGGGTTTGCCATGATCGCAGTCCCTGTTTTCTCGTTGCTGCTTCTGCCCAATGAAGCGGTGGTGCTGGCCGCAAGCCTCACTATCGTGGTGAGTTCGACGAGCTACAAAGAGTGGTGGGGTCGATTTCCGGCGGATCAGTTCGTGCCCATGATCTTAGGGTCGTTGGTTGGCACTGGGGTGGGTGTTTATCTA
>JAQXEB010000139.1 GCA_029251065.1 Luminiphilus sp. | reverse complement strand
TTTACTACATTAAGAGTTGCAAGCGTCTTTCAATGCTTTGCCTGCTTTGAAGCCGGGCGTATTTGATGCTGCAATCTTAATAGTCTCGCCGGTGCGCGGATTGCGACCATCACGAGCTGCACGTGGCTTTACAGAAAATGTTCCAAAGCCTACAAGAGAAACACTACCACCTTTTGAAAGCTCTGCTGTGACAGCAGCGACAGCTGCGTCAAGCGCACGACCTGCGCCGGCTTTTGAAAGGTCTGCTTCAGAAGCGATGGCATCTATTAATTCATTTTTATTCACGATAGGTCCTCTTTTTTTACTTTAGGAAATTGCTTGAAGTCACGTAGAGCCTACCTTTGGGTGCATAGGCGGTCAATCACGAAATGTAAAAATTTACGTTTTTTTTCACCTAAACGGACATTAATCGCGTCAATGTGAGACCGCTCTGGCTTTTCCCTCGCTTTCGTCGTCAGAAGACGTCACTTTTGAGTCATTTTGCCCCGCCATATAGTCTTCATCTGACAGTGGTGTAGGGGAGGTTTCAAGCGCAATTTCAAGCACTTCATCAATCCATTTGACCGGCTTTATATCGAGTTTGTCTTTGATATTGTCGGGGACCTCTGCGAGATCGCGCTCATTTTCATGCGGGATGATCACCGTCGTAATGCCGCCCCGACGCGCCGCCAGAAGCTTTTCTTTGAGGCCACCAATTGCGAGGACTTCACCGCGAAGGGTTATCTCCCCAGTCATAGCCACGTTTGCGCGAACCGGTATTTTGGTCGCGACACTGACCAGCGCGGTGCACATGCCCACCCCCGCGCTCGGACCGTCCTTTGGCGTTGCCCCCTCAGGTACATGTATGTGGAGGTCGTGGCTGTCATGATACTTTGCAGGTATTCCCAGACCTTGCGAGCGAGCGCGAACCACAGTCATAGCGGCTTGTATGGACTCTTGCATGACGTCACCGAGGCTACCTGTGCGAACGTGACGCCCTTTTCCGCTGACCGATGCGGCTTCAATCGTCAACAATTCACCACCCACCGATGTCCACGCAAGGCCCGTGACCTCTCCAACTTGGTTCGCCTCGTCTGCAACGCCAAACGTAAACTTGCGCACCCCGAGTAACGTTTCGAGATTTGCCGATGTCACTTCGGATCCAGATTCCCAATCCTCCAATGCGAGTTTCTTGACCACCTTGCGGCAAATCTTAGCGAGCTCACGCTCCATTGCACGCACACCCGCCTCTCGAGTGTAGTAGCGTACAACGTCAAGAATCGCCTCGTCCGCTACAGAAATCTCTTCTTGCTTCAAGCCATTCACTTTGATTTGTTTCGGTAAGAGATATTTGCGCGCAATGCTGACCTTCTCGTCTTCCGTGTAACCGGGGATGCGAATCACTTCCATTCGGTCAAGAAGTGGGCCGGGGATGTTCATCGTGTTTGAGGTGCACACAAACATCACGTCTGACAGATCGTAATCCACCTCCAGATAGTGATCATTAAAGGCGTGGTTTTGCTCAGGATCTAAGACCTCGAGCATCGCTGAAGCAGGATCACCTCGATGATCCATCCCCATCTTATCGATCTCATCGAGGAGGAACAGCGGATTCCGCACGCCGGCTTTGACCATCTTTTGAATCAACTTTCCAGGCATCGAGCCTATGTAGGTCCGACGGTGCCCTCGGATTTCGGCCTCGTCACGCACACCACCCAACGCCATCCGAACAAACTTCCGGTTCGTTGACTTCGCAATCGACTCACCTAAGGAGGTTTTACCGACGCCAGGAGGACCCACTAGGCACAGGACCGGTCCTTTAAGCTTTCTGACACGCTTTTGTACCGCCAGGTACTCAAGGATTCGATCCTTCACTTCCTCGAGTCCATAATGGTCCTGATCAAGGACCGTTTTGGCTCGTTTTATATCGTGCTTAACTTTACTTCTTTTCGACCAAGGGACACCCACCAACCACTCGATGTAACCACGCACAACAGAGGCCTCTGCTGACATCGGTGACATCATCTTGAGCTTACTGAGCTCCGAATTCGCCTTCTCAATGGCTTCTTCCGACATCTTTGCTTCGGTAATTCGGTTCTGAAGGTCATCGACCTCGTTAGGCGCGTCATCCATTTCGCCCAGTTCTTTCTGAATGGCCTTCATCTGCTCGTTCAGGTAGTACTCGCGCTGGCTCTTCTCCATTTGTTTTTTGACCCGACCGCGAAGCTTCTTTTCCACCTGAAACAGGTCAATTTCAGAGTCCATCAACGACATGAGGTGCTCAAGTCGAGTGCTGACCGTGGACATTTCTAGAATCTTTTGCTTCTCACTGAGATCGACTGACATGTGCGCCGCAATGGTATCGGCAAGACGCCCCGGCTCTTCAATTCCAGAGAGCGATGTGAGTACCTCATTGGGCACCTTCTTGCTCACGTTGACGTATTTTTCAAAGTGATCCAAGATCTCTCTGGTCGCGCCGTCTGCATCGGTGCTTTCGAGGTCCTCGCAGACCACCTCACGCACGGTTGCCATGGAGAACGTTTCACCCGTATCAATAGCTTCAATTGCCGCACGTTCGCTACCCTCTACCAACACTTTAATGGTTCCGTCGGGGAGCTTTAATAGCTGCAATATTGTGGAAATTGTTCCCACTTGATAGAGGTCGTCGACGTCAGGATTATCGTCTGGAGCGTGCCGCTGCGCCACGAGAAGGACTTGCTTATTTCCCGACATAGCGTGCTCTAGTGCTTCTATGGAGCGCTCTCTTCCAACGAACAACGGCAAGACCATGTGCGGATAGACCACAACGTCTCGCAAAGGAAGCAGGGGTAGTTGAATTGCCGCAGTGTCGCTCATAGTCATCTCCATGGGTTCAATGAAGAGATGGGGGCTTGTTTAATAATCTCAAGCCCTTTTTTACAGAAGTTTCGACCGCCGACTTAGGCGTCTTGGGCTGCCATAGATTCGTCTTGTGTCTCGTACACCAGCAGCGGCTCAGAGTCGCCGTTGATGACTGATTCATCAACTACGATTTTCGCAACGCCCGCCTGTGACGGAATGTTGTACATCGACTCGAGCAACACATTTTCAAGAATTGACCGAAGTCCTCTCGCGCCCGTCTTTCGTTCCATAGCCTTGCCAGCGACTGCACGCAAACCGTCCTCACGGAAATCTATTTCGACGCCTTCCATATCGAACATTTTACGATACTGCTTCGTCAGTGAGTTTTTCGGCTCAGTCAGAATCTGCATCAACGCCACCACGTCTAACTCTTCGAGCGTCGCGATCATCGGCAGTCGACCCACAAACTCAGGAATAAGCCCGTACTGAACCAAGTCCTCTGGTTCCAGGTCATTCAGACTTTCCGCAAACTCTTTCTTATCTGCTCGTCCGGTTACCTCAGCGGAGAAACCAATCCCTCCCTTCTCTGAGCGGTTTTGAATGACCTTATCGAGTCCCGCAAAAGCACCGCCACAGATAAACAAAATATTGCTCGTGTCGACCTGCAAAAACTCCTGCTGCGGATGCTTGCGTCCGCCCTGAGGTGGGACGGAAGCGACGGTGCCCTCTATGAGCTTGAGCAATGCTTGCTGCACACCTTCGCCCGACACATCTCGGGTGATCGATGGGTTGTCCGACTTTCGTGAGATCTTATCGATTTCATCGATATAAACGATGCCCATCTGGGCCTTCTCAACGTCGTAGTCGCATTTTTGCAGTAATTTCTGAATGATGTTTTCGACGTCTTCCCCTACATAACCGGCTTCAGTCAGTGTGGTCGCGTCGGCAATCGTGAATGGGACGTCCAGCAGTCGTGCGAGCGTTTCCGCTAAAAGTGTTTTTCCTGACCCTGTTGGGCCAACAAGTAGGATATTAGACTTGCCAAGCTCCACGTCGGCCGACTTGCCCTCGCCCGTGCGTAAACGCTTGTAGTGGTTGTACACGGCCACGGAGAGCACACGTTTTGCACGCGCCTGTCCGATAACGTATTCGTCGAGTATTTTATTGATCTCGTGAGGCACAGGCAGTTTTTCTGAGGACTCTGGAGACGCGGTTTCTTGAATTTCTTCACGAATAATATCGTTACAAAGATCCACACACTCGTCGCAAATAAATACCGAAGGCCCCGCAATTAGTTTGCGTACCTCGTTCTGGCTTTTGCCACAAAACGAGCAATAAAGCAGCTTGCCGTTGTCTTCGTTGGTGCTGTCGCCGGTCATCCGTTATGGCCTTTTAGTCCGTTTTCGCGCGTTTAAGTAACGATGATAGGTTTCTACGCCTAATGCAAGGCGGCAGATCTCGTTTTGCGAAAATGCCTTTAACGAGCAGTAAGAACCTGATCGACGAGACCGTATTCAACGCTTTGCTCGGCACTCATAAAACGATCCCGCTCTGTATCACGCTCAATGACTTCCATCGTCTGCCCTGTGTGCTCTGACAACATGCGATTTAAACGCTCTCGCAGGAAGAGAATTTCTTTGGCTTGTATCTCAATGTCAGTCGCCTGACCCTGCGCACCGCCGCTGGGCTGGTGGATCATCGTCCGGGCGTTCGGGAGGATGAGTCGCTTTCCTTTGGTGCCGCCGCTGAGCAAAAACGCGCCCATGGACGCGGCCTGACCAACGCACATGGTGCTCACGTCAGATTTTATAAATTGCATGGTGTCGTAAATAGACAGTCCTGCGGTAACGGATCCGCCGGGGCTGTTGATATAGAGATGAATATCTTTATCGGGGTTCTCAGATTCAAGAAACAGCAACTGTGCCACCACCAAATTGGCCATTTGATCTTCAATGGGGCCCACAATGAAAATGACACGCTCTTTCAGGAGGCGGGAGTAGATATCAAATGAGCGTTCTCCACGTGACGTCTGCTCAATCACCATAGGTACAAGCCCTAAGCCTTGCTCATTACCCACTTCAAAACCATGCGCCATCAATCGTCTCCTTGTTACCTTGAATTTTGCCTTATTGCTGCGTCGCCGCGCGGGTTCGTTGCAGCGCGTCTTGGTAATCAGTCACCTCGTCGACAACCGACGCCTGGTCGAGCAACTTTTCAACCACCGCGTCTTCAAGCACCCTCGATTCGATGCCCATTAACTGATTATTGTCTTCGTAGTACCAGTTAATGACCTCTTCGGGATCCTGATAGGTCGAAGCAATGTCTTCAATGAGCTCTCTGACTTTATTGGGCTCCGCTCGGACACCTAAATCTCGGACCATTTCGCTTACGAGCAGTCCTAACCTGACGCGCGTTTCGGCGCGTTCGGCGAACATTTCGTCAGGGAGAATACTCTTCAAGTCCATATCTGGACTCACGCCACCGCCAAATTGTTGAAACATCTGACTGCGAAGCGCATCGGTTTCCTGCGAAATGAGACTTTGCGGGATTTCGAGCGACGGATGTGCGTCTACAATTGCGTCCATCACTTGTTGCTTGACGTGTGCGTCAATCGCGCTCTTAAGCTCTCGCTCC
>JAQXEB010000138.1 GCA_029251065.1 Luminiphilus sp. | reverse complement strand
TCAATTGCTACTTTAGGAGATCTACAATAACAACATGTATTGTTTTAGGTAGTCACAGGGCTGAGAGACGCTAAGGCCCAGAGGGTCCCGCCCGCTGTTCTCCCCCCTAGATCGCGGGCAAGGATTGGTAGTCTTTTAAAGTGGCGACGAATTATTCGGTGGCCAAACCGCTCATACCCGCCTTGATATACGACAGCGCCATATCAATGGCCTGACTCTTTTCAAGGGAGCTCATCACAACCCATTCTGCAGCAGCAATTGAGGCACCAGACGACATGGTGATCGCCAGCTGTGCTTGCTCAATAGAGAGCTTGTAGGTTTTAGCAGAATTCTCAACCAGATAAGTTGCGGTTCGCTTACGCTGCTCGCTGCGCATCTCCGAGATCGTATCGGCAATATCTGGCTGACTCAGAAGAACAGGTAAGATGTTACCCGGGGCGTGGTGCTCAAAGTTACTCGCTATAAACACCCGAATAACGTCTTCGAAGCTCGTCGCGTTAACGACTTCATAGAAAAGCGCGTTGCTACTTTCTCGGTACTCTCGCTCTAGCAACGCCCGAAGTAGCGCCTGGCGACTAGAAAAATAATTATAAACCAAGGGGCTGGATACCTCGGCCATGCGTGCCAAAGATTCCATTCTGAACGATTGCAACCCATCGCTCACGATCATCTTTTTAGCAACATTAAGCAGCTGATCAGTTCTGGCTGCTGGTGAGAGTCGAGTTCGTTGTTTAGCGCTCATATTTTGAGTGTACCTCATTATTGACACCTTAAAACAAACACACTACTTTAGATGTTATTAAATAACGAACGTTCACCGAAAGAGGTAGTTAATCAACATGAACCAGCGCACTGCACATTGCGAGAATCGAACGGTCCACGACGCCGATAGCCACATTACGGAATCCACTGGTTGGATGGAAAATTATGCCAGCGAATACGTTCGTGAAAATCTCGACAAGCCCTTCATCAACTTAGAAGCGATTCCGCAGCTAAAACCCGCCTTTAAACAGGCAGAAAATCGCTTGGCAGGCAATGATCCGGCGCTGACTGAACAATTGAAATCCAACCTCTACGGCAGCCCGGGAAAACGCAACCTCATGGCTGCCTACGGCGCCGTTGATGGTGAGGAGCGCAGAGACTCGCTTGATATTGCCGGCATTAGCCACCAACTCGTATTCCCTGGCTTGGTGTTTGCCTCTCGCTTTGCCCGGTCCAAAGACCTCAAGGTTGTCTACGGCGGCAGTGACGCCATGAACAGAGCGATGGTCGACTTTTGTTCTGCAGATAAGCATCGCCTTTTGTCCGTGGGCTACCTTTCACTGAGAGACCCAGCTCTGGCGTTACAGAGCGCTAAAGAAGCCGTAGACATGGGCGTAAAGTCACTTTGGTTACGCTCAGATGCGGTTGAAGGGCGCGCGCCCTCACATATCGCCTACGATCCTATTTGGGCCCTTCTAGAGGAAGCTGGCGTGCCAATCGTTCTCCATATCGGCAGCGGCGTCAACATGCCTCAAGAGTATAAAAATACGGGGGTCCAGCGAAATCTTGACCCTATGTCAATGAATATAGAAACCACGTCACCAAAAGACCTTCCCGTTTTACACCATTCTGTAGAACGCTGGCTGACCTGCATGATCTATGACGGCGTGCTTGAGCGCTTCCCCAATCTAAAGATCGGTCTGATTGAACTGGGCGCGAACTGGTTGCCGGCCTGCTTGGCCAACCTAGACTTGGGCGTTTCAACGCTCGGCAAGTTTGATACTGGCCTTAAAAAATTATCAATGAAGCCCTCCGAATATATGAAGCGCCAAGTTAAAGCTACGCCGCTGCATGTGGAAGATACGGGCTGGATACTGCGCAGCATTGGAAAAGAAATGCTGATGTTCAACACCGATTACCCTCACCCCGAAGGTGGCAACGACCCGTTTGGCGCTTTCGAACGCAGTCTTGACTTAGTCCAACCATCACCAGAAGAGTTAGACCACTTCTACACCAAAAACTTTGAAGACCTCATGGGCATTAGTACGGGACTGTGACTGACAGATAAACGTCCGCCTCGGCAACTCAGGCACCAGCGATGCAGACTTCCCGTCTGCCGCAGCAAGCGCTGGTGCACTGTGGTTTATCCGCCATCTTCCAAAGGGCTCCAACACGCATCTTAGGCGTAACGGCGATACCCTCTCTGCGGGTCAAAAACAGTGTCTGACAATAGCCCTAGGACTGGTTAACCAGTCCTAGGGCTATTGCTCGATGAACCCACTGCGGCACTGGACCCAGAAAAAGAAAAAGTCTTGGTATAAGCCCTAAAAGCCGAGCGCGACAAGCGTGTCTTGATCGTGATCGACCAACGTCTTAGCACCATTTGCACGGCATATCGGATCTGTGTTGTCGCGGACGGTCGAATTGTCGACTAGGGGTGTCATGAAGAACTACTGAAGAGCTCGAACGCCGCCTAGCGACGATTTATTGCACTTCTGATGGGTTCGATCACCTGAAGAACGTCGCTACGAACCATTCGACTTTTCGTGGTACCGATCGCCGCGTTCAGCTGCCAATTTAAGCGCAGCCTCTGTTTCGGCCTTCTCTTCCTGCTGCTGTGCAGCCTTCAGCGCCACAAACTCTTTTGCCCACCAACGGCCCGTTAATTTAGGGTAGGTCCTCATGAGATTAGCAGCCGCATTAGCCCCACGATCACGACCCTCGTTGTAACCCACGTCGTCATTAGTTGAAGCGCCAGACTTACCAAACGGTATTAGATCTCCCTCCATCGTTGGCAGTAAGAAGTAAGGCATCGATATACGTGTATCGCCATCGGGAATCATGGTGGTGTTTACGCGGTGTACAGTAGCCGAGTACCGCCCTTCGCTTAGGTGCATCAGGGACCCGCCAGTATTGATAATCACTGAACCGGGAATCACGGGCACGTTGTAGTCTCCCGCTGCCGTACGACAGGTCACCGGAGCGTTCATCCACCGCCCTTCACCGGCGACCACCTGGAGCCCCGGTCGGTCATTGATCAACAAGGCGATAAAGGGAGGTCCGTCAATGTGCGCGCCTGTGACCGCGCTCGAAAATTTAGCATACTCATCACGAACCAGATCTCGCTTCTCTGGCACAATGGCGTCCATACTGAAATTGTGGTTCAAGCTCGCAAAAAGGTAGGGTTCATCGACATTAAAATAGCGTCGGAATTCGGCTGGATCCTCCCCAAGCGACTCAACGATCAGCTCGCCCAGTTGTAACGTCAAACGATGATAGGCCGCGTTGAGATCATTCAGCGCTTGCTTGAAGCCAGGCAACCTCTCTGAGTCTGGCCACGTGTTGGGCCCTCGAAAAAATCGTTCGTGTATAGGCTGAGACTCATCGTCGTGAGCACAGAGTGGCGCCTCATCAAATCCGTACTGAAAGCTCTCAATCACCTGCCCGCGACCTGAGTCCGGAGGTGTAGGTAAAGAATAGCCGCGCACATACGGACTGTTTGCGATGGATGACTCTTTTTTAAAGTCCATGGGCGAATCAAAAAAACCTCTAACTTCGCGAAAGGCCCGCTGCTGAAACGCATCATCCAGACCGGGTGCGTTGGTCAGAATAAGAAACCCGCACTCTGCAAGTGCGTAACGAAGATCTTCAAGAAATTTATTCCGATCGGTTTCCAAGTCTCTCCAGTCAACCGCAGGAATCTGCTTCATCGTATTAAGATCCTGATGACTACTGTTATTTACGTCAGACATATCAATGTGTTCCCGGATTATGTGTTGTCGCTAATTAAGGTAACGGGCTCGGCTTTGACCATGTCGCCTTCGAGCTCTCTCAATCGCGCTAAGTACAGCGCTAAGTTCTTATGCAGGTGACCAATCGCCGATTCAAACCGACCAAACCGATAGTGCGTGTTGGCCCCAGAACCTATGGCGGCCTGAATATCGCCGACCACTTTGGCATCTTCTTTGTCACCCGTATCTGATAGAAATTCGACATCCTTTTTGGCCCGAGCCAAGGCGTCTACGGAGGGTTTCCCGCCCCCTAACGTGGGGAGCGTAAGTCGATAATTAAAGTAGCGTGTGCGCGTCGGCGATTCAGGTTCGGCGAAGCTCACGCCGTAGTGCTGTGCAAGACGGGTCACCGAGGTGAATGGAAATATACGATTGACCAAGGTCACCATACGATCCAGTGACACATTGTCTCGAGGTGCGTCTCGTAATGCTTCGATACGCCTAAAGGGATAGCAAACGCGGGAATTAGGCCCCTGCATTTCGACAACGTTAAGGTTGTCATAACCGAAGGGGAAGAAGGATTCTCG
>JAQXEB010000137.1 GCA_029251065.1 Luminiphilus sp. | reverse complement strand
ATGAAGGCGCGTGAGTTATTCGGCTGGTGTGCTATTGCACGATCAGCGGCTTGTTGCGCGGCATCGTAGTCGGCCATGTTGCGACTCGCTAATGCGATGACCCCCCAGACTGTCGCGTCATCGAGTCCCAGATCCACGGCGCGGTGAGCCAGGTCGCGGGCACTCTCGGGTTTATTACTGCGAAGTTGTGTAATCGCATCACCGAGTAGCTGTTGTGTGTTCGTGCTTGAGGTTGGATCCATAGTCATAAACTGTGTCCGTGGAAGTGTCTTAATCATAATGCACTGCATAAAAAAAGGGGGGCTTACGCCCCCCTTTGTGTACTTACTTAGCGTTCAAACTTAGAACTTAACGGTCACACCAGCAAACAGATAGGTGCTCACGTCAAACAGGCCTGGGTACGTGTTGTTGTTACCTGTACCGGTACCTGCCGAGGTGGTGACTGGAGCGTCGTCGCCCAGAATGTTGTTTGCACCAACTCGGATCTGAACGTTCTCGCTGTAGTCATAAGTTGCAGCTACGTCGAGGTAGTTACGCTCTTCCATGGAATCTTCCAAGTAACCCTGTGGATCATCCAGACCGTAGAGGTCTGTTTCACCAATATGACGCCATGTCGCTGAGACTGCGACGTCATAAGGAGTCATCCACGTAGCAAGGAAGCGGTGGTTGTACTCAGGTGCTGGCAGACCACATGGACCTGCGTAAGCGCCTGCACACTCAACCTTGTCATCTCCTGGAATCGCAACTGAGTAGTTGGTATCGAGGAAAGTGGCAGCGTAGTCGAAGTTAATTGATCCCATGTCGCTCAGATCGAGCATGTAGGTTACGTTAAGATCGACACCTTCTGTTGCAAACGTCGAAACGTTCACGTTCTGCTGGCTCAGACCCGAAAGACCACCGTCAGGTGCTTCGTTTAAGAGGTGAAGCGTACCGGCAGTGTCACGTGTAACGTTCGCACAGAACGCGGGATCACCCGTTGTCAGGCAGCGATCGTACGATGTCTGTGCCGGAACGCTACCAATCGCATCGGTTACTTCAATGTCGAAGTAATCGATAGAGACCGACAGGTTCTCAATCATGCTTGGAGTGATAACAACACCAAAGGTCGTCGTCTCGCCCTCTTCAGCAACCAAGTTCGGGTTACCACCCGTGATCAAGTTGAACTGACCGGCAGCACTGGGGTCAACACTTCCGTACTGTGCCGCTGACAGACCTGTGTTTGCACACTGAGCCTGAGTCGCCACTGGAGTGGGGCCAGAACATTGGTCACCGTCACCATTGACGGGTGCTAATTCAACGAGGCCTGTGTTGATGCCCACGTAGAGGTCGAACACGTTTGGTGCACGAATCGCAACGGCTTGGTTAAAGCGGAAGCGAACTTCGTCGTTGGGTGCCCAGCTGATACCTGCAAAGTAGGTGTCTGCGTCAAACGAGTTAGAGACGCCGTTGCCGTTAGTCGTGTAGTCAGAGTAACGATAACCAGCGGTCAGACCCAGCTCCTGAATCATGGGCTTGCCCGTGATCAGTGGCATAGACATTTCCATGAAGATTTCTTCAACTTCAATCTCACCAGCGATAGGCAGTGTCGCACCACCCGTACCGGTCAGACCGCGACCGCCAGAGATCTTAGAGATGTCATCTGCCAAGCGACCGAGCTTGTCTTCACGCATTTCAAAGCCGATAAGACCTGAGAGGCCTGAGTCAGCCATGGGGCTTTGGATACCCATGTTGGTGAAGTCGCCTTCGATAGTACCGCCGAACACTGTTTGCTCAGTTTCACCCGTTACGATGCCTACACCTGCGATAAACGCAGCTGCTTCGTCAGTAACACCGGTTGTGCCGTCAGCATTTCGCTCAAAGATGTTCCAAGGCACACAGCCGCCACTTGAGTCGCGACAAACCGGGTTGCCGTTTCCGTCGTCGACAATGTAAAGCGCTTGTTGAACTCGGTTGTAGTTCAAGTCATTTTGCGAAATACGAGTGCCTTCAGTGGCAGAGAACTGCCCGAAGATATCAAACGAGAAATCATCGTTGATGTCGCCACGGAAGCCAAAGATGGCGCGCCATGAGCTGTTCTCGTAGGTGCTGACACGAGGTCCGCCTTCGACGTTTCGGTGAGAGTTAATGAACTGTACATCGACAGACTCGTTACCCGCAGCCATCCAGTCCAGACAGCTGACAAAGTTGTCATCCGCATCAAACGTACCTGTGATTGACCCCAACATAATACCGTCACCGTTGGGTCCAGCGCCGCCAGTCAACAGTGGGTTATCACAGTTAGTTTCGAATGGACGGTTAAACGAAGCCGATTCTGCAATCTGCGCTTCAGTTTTGTTGTTCATGTAGGTCGTATCGAAGTAAGCCTCAACATTGTCAGTGATCTCGTAGTGACCACTTGCGCCCAAGTTCCAACGCTCAACAGGACGCTGATAATGGTTTACCGCACCGTAGTTGTAGAACACGTCGCTTCGAGAGAAGTCGATTGGCACGATCGTACCGTCTAATTCTTGGAAGACTGTTCCCGAAACACCATTACCGATGGTGCCGTTATAACGACGGAAGTTAGACGAGCCGCCACAGAAAGGATCAGCAGAGCCAAACAGAGTACAAGCACCCGTGTCGCGGTCTTTACCAATCATTGACTGCATGTCTTCGTAACTTCCGAAGAGCGTAATGTTGCCACGGCCGTCGTCACTGTTGACGCCCATCATGACTGACATGAGGCTCGCTGCACCCGCTGTCGTTGAACCGGGGTCAAAGAACTCTGCGTCAGCCAGCTTGCCTTGCATGTAGCCGTTGTCGTTAGCGTTGTAGTTCGTACCGTACTGGTAGTCGAACTCGAAGCCTTCAAAGTCTTTCTTAGTAATGAAGTTAACAACACCAGCAACCGCGTCTGAGCCGTATACCGCAGAGGCGCCGGCTGTAACAACGTCAACCCGCTCGACCATGCGCGCAGGAACCATATCGACGTTGGCTGATGATGAGAATGGGCTACCAAAGGGCAGACGCTTGCCATCAATCAATACCAGAGTACGTGAAGATCCGAGACCACGTAGGTTCAGGGTAGATGTACCTGTGGCGCCGTTCGCAACTTCCGCAGTCTGGGAAACAAATACGTTGGGAAGGATGTTAACCATATCTTCAATACGGGCAACACCACGGCTGTTGATTTCTTCGGCACCAATTTGAACGAGCGGTACTGATGAAGTCACGTTAGATTTTGTCAGGCGTGAACCCGTTACCAAAACTTCTTCAAGATTGGCTTCTTCGTCTTGCGCAACAACAAGTGTCGGAAGTGTTGCAGCAACTGCTGCAGCTACCGCATGACTGAGGTAGCGTTTTTTAAAAGATTTCATCAGAAACCTCCCTATTTTAAGTAAAGTTCAAGGACTCCTTGTGGCACGCTCTTACCGACACGCCCCATGCAGTGCAGAAATACACTAACTCTCCGACAATAGCGGATAAGTGAGTGCGTCGCGATACCTGCAAAGTCCAAAGTAGCCCGAAACCCCGTGTGTTTGCGCATTATTTACGTTTTTTTAAGGAACTTTTCGGACTTGCCAGCTAAAGGTTTCGTAAAGGCGGCGCATTACGCAAGGTTTGCGTATTTAATCCTGATGTTGCCTCGTCATCGAGAATCGGTCTGAGTGCCGGTAGGCAGTCGCTTATTGATGATCAAAAGGCGCTTTATCGGGCCATCTTCATTGCGTTGGCACTGTTATAACCACGCCTGTTATTCTTGTGCTTAGCATCGCCACTGCGCGCTAGATATGATTCACAACTGAGAACGATCACTGCCTTATGAAACGTGACCTGAGCCAAGATCTTCAGCAAATTCAGACCCATTTAGGAAACGGTCGTTTTACGGCGGGGATGAGTCTATGTCGTGAGGTACTGACTTACGCGCCTAGCGATCCCAATGCACTTTATTTGCTTGGACTGGGTGCGGCTCAATTGGGCGATGCGACAACCACTCGAGAAGCGTTTTACGCCGCATGGCAAATCACGCCTGAGCGCGTCGACCTACTCATTAATTTCGGAAATTTCCTTCGCGAGACAGGGGAGCCGCTCAAGGCCTTACCTTTGCTTGAGAAGGCCTCAGTGTTATCGCCACAGATGCCCGGGGTTTGGAAGGCGCTCGCCCTCACGCAGTTCAAACTGAATCGCCATGAGGCGGCCTTAGGCAGTGCCGAAAAATTAGTCGGGCTTGCGCCTCAGGATGCATCGGGCTGGGAGCTTGCCGCTGGCGCGGCGCAACAGCTTCGCGACTTTGAAAAAGCGGCTACGCTCGTTGCTCGAGGGCTCACGCACTTGCCTCAATCGCCCTCACTCAATTATGCAATGGGCCAGTTGCACCGCGAGCAAGGCAATTTTGAGGAGGCGTCGAGGTCGTACTTGCAAGCGCAGGCGCTTGGCTTTTCTTCTGCGGACCTTTACCGCAACAATGCGGAAGCGCTTCTTGAGATGGGCAAGGCACTCGATGCAGTCGCTTTTGCGCGGCGCGGTTTGGAGCACTACTCCGCCGATATTCCCTTGCAGCAGGTGGTGACACGGCTGCACGTAGAGACCAATGCGTCGGGTGATCCCGTTGGCGATTTGATGACTGCGGCGCGTGAGCATCGAACCAATGCGGCATTGTGGGAGGCGGCTGTGGGGTTCCTCAAGCACCTCGATCGACATGAGGAGGCTAACCGCCTGGTAGGCGAGGCGCTTCTATCGGGGTGTCCCAAAACGTCAGGACTGATGAGTCTTGAGGCCATTGCACTGGCAGACCAAGGATTTTTGGAGCAGATGACACGTTCCTATGAACGGCTATTGAGGGATTACCCAACCGACGCCGGCATCAAGTTTGATTTTGCGGTTCAGCTCCTAAAAACCGCAGATCCGAGTCGTGCCGGGCGACTGTTAGCCGATGTGCTTAAGGTTAATCCACTGGATCAGTTGGCGCTCGCTTTTCGCTGTGCAGCGCTGCGTGCGACGGACGACGAGCGTTTGTCATCACTGATTAATTACGAGCAGATGATCTTTGAGGTTGAGGTGCCCGCACCAAACGGCTACGGGAGTACGGCGGCGTATTTTCAAACGGTAGCAACGACCTTAGAAGCGCTTCATCACACCCATTCGCACCCTATTGATCAAAGTGTTCGCGGCGGGACTCAGACCAACGGATTTTTGTTCCGTATCGCGGACCCACTTGTGAAGAGTCTGGAGCAGCAAATTCGGTTGGTCGTCTGTGATGTACTCGCGACATTTCCCCGTGATCCGAGTCATCCATTTTGGGGTCGCCATTTGGTCGGGACTGGGGCCGGTGACGTGCTGTTCTCGGGTGCCTGGTCGGTACGCCTTCGCACCCAGGGCCATCACACCAACCACGTACATCCGAAAGGCTGGATCAGTTCTGCACTGTATATTTCTGTGCCCGACGAGGTGGCAAAGGGCACGGATGAGGCCGGCTTTATTCAGTTTGGTGCGCCGGAGGAAAAACTGGGCTTGAATCTTCCACCGGTTCGTACCGTACGACCCGCGGTAGGCTCGCTGGTCTTATTTCCCTCATACATGTGGCACGGCACGATCCCGTTTACGTCCGATCAGTCTCGGATTTCAGTGGCCTTTGACATCATTCCCCATCGCTAGCGGCGTCGAGC
>JAQXEB010000136.1 GCA_029251065.1 Luminiphilus sp. | reverse complement strand
TTGAGGTCCTGCTCCCCTTCCAGCCGATTTCAGGCGATTACTGGCTCAAAATTGGACCGTCCGAGGATGCTCCCGCGTTGACCGCCTTGCTTCGTGTTGAGAACGATACTATGAGCATTGCGTCAGAAGACTATGACCAGGAGTTTGACCGCTTGGTTCAACATTCGTCGGCCCAAAAAAACCTTGAGGTCGTGCCTGCAAGCACAGGTGATGGATCTTGTTTGGATGACGAGCCTGATTGCCTCGAGTCTCGAGCGGTTGCCGTTGGGCCGGCCTTTTGTGGCGCAGCCGCCGACTTCGATCCGTTCGAAGGATCACAGGCGATGACGGTTAAAGGGACAGAAGAGCTTCATCTCGATGAGTTTTACACGATCGAAGCTCGGGTGTTTATTCGCGAATACGTGCGCTCTGGCATTATTGTCGATAAGTATTCGGGTGGCGGTCGTGGACGCGAATATCGCCTTTCCGTGAACAAAGAAGGCCTCCTGCGCAGCTGGTTTTCCATTGATGGAACGCTCAATAATAGCCGTGCAGTACTCTCTACTGTTCCCGTCCCAAAAAATAAGTGGGTACATGTCGCAAGCGCGTACGATGGTCGTTACGTCAGACTGTTCATTGACGGGGTGCAAGTGTCTGAGAAGCGAATTGCTGGGCGTCCTGCTCAGCTGGGATACCAAAATATTGCGATTGGCGGAAACAATTGCTGTCGAGGCTATTACGAAGTACTCAATGGCTTGATCGATGAGGTCAGAGTCAGCACCGTGGCGCGCTATCGAGAGTCATTTGATGCACCCCGCGCTGAGTTTGAACCAGATGCGAATACGCAGCTTCTTATGCACTTTACCAACGGTGGCGAAAATGTAGGGATCATCGGTGGCGCTGTCGAGTTGACTGAACTGGACCGAGTCACTGCCTGTGGCGAGCGCTAGGACACGGCCTAAACTACGGTAGAAATTTTAAAAATAAAAAATCACCGGAGGCAACATGATGGAGCACGATACGCTGTTGGCCTACCTCGACCAGTGGGCATACGAGAAGCCCGACACTGTGTGGCTCAAAGATTTAAGGGGTGATGGTAGCGATGACTACAGCTGGGCAGAGTCTCGCCGACAGGTACGGTGCGTAGCTGCCGCGCTCGAGGCCCGGTTTGATAAGGACACCAAAATCTTATTGCTCTCGCGAAATCGGGCGCACTGGTTTTTCGCCGATCTTGCGATTATGGCGTCAGGCAACGTCAGTGTCGGTTTGTTTACGACGCTTAATGCTGATATTGCAGACTACATTGCCCAGTTCACCCAAGCGAGGGCCATTTTTGTCGGCGAAGCGGACAATTGGGAAAGTGTTAAAGAAGTCTTATCTGACGACACCTGCGTTATTAGTCTGCCGGGGGTGGCGATTCCTGAAGCGAACCTCACCTGGGATCAGTTGTTGTCAGAGGGTGCGGCACGCACTCTAAGCCATGTTCCCCGTCACGATGACACCATTGCGTTGATTTTCACGTCGGGTACGACCGGTCGCCCAAAAGGGGTTATTCAAACGAATGACAGTAACGTGATCCCCATAAGACGGGGCAGCGAGTTCTTGGAAATTGAGGCAGAACCGATTTACTTTTCATACTTGCCGCTGTCTCACTTAGCGGAGCGTCAGGTGATTGAATTTACATCGCTTTGTCGCGGTGCTCCGGTCAGTTTTAACGAAGGACTTGAGTTTCTTGGACGAGACATGCAGCGAACCCGCCCCACATTTTTCTTTGGTGCGCCGCGCGTGTGGGAGCAGTTTCAACAGGCAGTGCTTGCGCAGTTTGGTGGCGTCGACGCATTTGACCAAGCGCTACTGGCGGACCCACAAGTTGTTTCGGAAAACGTAAAAACGGCCCTAGGACTTGATCGTTGCGAGTTTCATCTTACGGGTTCAGCGCCCTTACCCATGCCACTAATGGCGTGGTGGGACAGTGTTGGAATCGCGCTAATGGAGGGCTTTGGTCAAACTGAGGCCATGAGCTTAATCATTAGTCGAGAGGGCCAACGGCGGCTGGGTGCACTAGGGAAGCCCTTGCCCGGAGTGGATATTAAGATCACTGAGGCGGGTGAGTTGGCTATTCGTGCAGACGGCTGCACGCCAGGGTATTACCAGCAGCCGGATAAGACGGCAGAGCTTATTCAGGACGGATGGCTGCATACGGGGGATCGCTTCCGCCAAGATGAGGATGGGTTTCTTTATATTACTGGTCGCATTAAAGATTACTTTAAGACCATTCACGGAAAATTTGTGGCACCCACACCCATTGAGGCGCTATTCGCAGCGAACCCGTGTGTGGAGCAGCAGTGTTTGCTGGGTTTGGGTATGGCTAAAACGGTCATGATTGCGGTGGTCTCTGAGTCGATGGGTGCAACGCCGCGTGAGGACATAGAAGCCTCCGTGACATCGACGATTGGGTCCATGAATGCATCGCTTGAAAAGCACGCGCGCCTTGCGGGAGTGGTCTTAACTTATGCCCCGTGGACCATTGAGAGCGGTGTTTTAACGCCGACTTTAAAAATAAAGCGCGATCAAATCGTGGATCGTTTTGGTGATGTCGCGGCGGCAATGGCCACCGAGTCTGCCGAGAAAAAACAGATCTTAGTGCGGTGGGGCTGAACACGCATGACCCCATTTTTTTGTCGAAATTGCCGCCTTTATTAGCTCATTTGAGTAACTCAACGGGGTTGGTTTTCTAAAGGTTACGCAGAGGAGATGGTATTCTTGTCGCCTGATTTTTTATCTCTTCGGTTTTCTCAGTGACGCTTCAGCCCGTATTGCTTTCTATTTGGCTTTTTGTTTTGTTCTGCTCTGCATCGACAGCACTCGCGACGCCTGTGGCGAACGCAGTTAGGCTCGACGAAGCGCCTACGCTCGACGGTCAGGTGCTCGCGGATGAGGTTTGGACGCAGCCTGCGTTATCTGGGTTTTGGCAGCAGCGACCCACCGAGGGCGCGCCGTCATCACAAAAAACCGAGGTGTTTATCGGTTACACGGATACGACTCTCTACGTTGCGGTTATCGCTTATGACGAAGATCCTTCGGGCATTATCGTCGCGGAGAGCCGTCGAGATGCGTCCTTAGATAACGGC
>JAQXEB010000135.1 GCA_029251065.1 Luminiphilus sp. | reverse complement strand
ATCGTGTCAGCATCACCCGCACCGTCGACCAGCGTGGTGTTGTCCTTGTCCATTGTGATGCGCTTTGCGTTACCTAGGTGCTCAAGACTGGTGTTTTCAAGATCAAGACCCACCTCTTCAGAGATCACTGTCCCGCCGGTCAAGATCGCAATGTCTTGCAGCATCGCCTTGCGACGATCACCAAAGCCTGGCGCCTTACACGCTGACACTTTTACGATACCGCGCATGTTATTCACAACGAGGGTTGCCAGCGCTTCACCTTCTACGTCTTCGGCGATGATGACGAGAGGACGAGATGCTTTTGCCACTTGCTCAAGCACAGGCAGCAACTCTCGAATGTTCGAAATCTTCTTGTCGACGAGCAACACAAAAGGCTCTTCAACTTCAGCGGACATGTTGTCTTGGTTGTTGATGAAATAGGGTGAAAGGTAGCCGCGATCGAACTGCATGCCTTCAACCACGTCGAGTTCGTTCTCAAGACCTGAGCCTTCCTCAACGGTAATCACACCCTCTTTACCCACTTTCTCCATCGCTTCGGCGATGATTTCACCGACCGATGTATCGCTGTTTGCCGAGATTGTGCCGACTTGCGCGATTGCTTTGTTGTCCTCGCAGGGAGAGGCCATACCCGATACCGCCTCAACTGCTGCAATAACTGCTTTGTCGATACCGCGCTTCAGGTCCATCGGGTTCATGCCTGCTGCTACAGATTTGAGGCCTTCGTTGACGATCGATTGCGCCAGTACTGTGGCCGTCGTTGTTCCGTCACCGGCAACATCAGACGCCTGTGAAGCGACTTCCTTCACCATCTGAGCACCCATGTTCTCAAACCGGTCTGCCAGTTCAATTTCCTTTGCAACCGACACACCGTCTTTGGTCACTGTCGGAGCACCGAATGACTTTTCCAGGACGACGTTACGGCCCTTTGGACCCAGTGTTGCCTTTACCGCGTCTGCCAGTGTGTTAACACCAACCAGCATGCGCTGACGAGCGGAGTCGCCAAAAAATACGTCTTTAGCTGCCATGTATAAATTCCTTTACTTAGGTTGGACTTCAGTAATTAGTCGATAACTGCGTAGATTTCGCCTTCGCTCATTAAGATAAGCTCTTCACCGTCTATTTCGATGGTGTTGCTACCCGCGTATTGGCCAAAAACAATGTTATCGCCGACTTGAACGGTTAAAGGGCGTTGCTCGCCATTATCAAGCACCTTGCCAGCGCCAACCGCAATAATTTCGCCTTGATTAGGCTTCTCTTTTGCAGAGCCTGGAAGGACGATACCGCCAGCCGAGGTCTCTTCTTCTTCCTTACGACGAACGACAACTCTGTCGTACAACGGACGAATATTCATGAGTTTCAGTCTCCAAAATGACAATTTCTTTTAGTCCCCACTTGGGGCTGAAGGAATAATGGGGGCTCAAATCACAATTTCAAGCTTTTTTTAGCACTCAAGGGCTGAGAGTGCTAATTCTGCTCAAAAAAATCGAAATCGACCGTATTTATTCGTCGTCGAGGCGAGAAAAATCACCCTCGAGCGTAATCGGCCCCCGATCATTGGTCTGAGACGACTTGCCGTGTGGGATGTCACGCGGCTCAGCGGCCGCTGACGGTTTAGCCTGAGCGGAGGCACTGCCCCCAACAAGCGCTCGAAACGCGGCGCGGGAAAAAATATACAGCGCAAGCACATCAGAAATAACGCCCGGAATCATGAGCAAGACCGCGCCGAATGCCACACTTATTTCACCGGCAAATAACTGCCCACGAATCGCTGACGCCGACGTAAAGCGCCCCGCAGTCATCAGCGCCGAACGACCGGCCCATTGAAGCAGCCAATAGCCAACGACAATCATGAACACAATGTAGCCCATGGTCGCCAGTGCGCCCGCTCGAGCACTCAACTCAAGGAGTGTCCAGAACTCTAAAAATGGGAAGGCTATTAGCAGTAACGGCATGCGTTGTGTCCTCGCCAAGTCGTCTCGCCTTAGTGTACGTCACTGCGCCACATCACGATACGCTGATCTCAGTACGTGAACTTGCCGCCTATAGTTCCAGCGCCGACAAACGATGCAGTCCGTGAGGGCTGCCATCGGGATTGAGCGAGAGATACAGACCGTCTGCGCGCAATATTAGCGAGGCGCACTCCCATTCGCCCTTAGACGCTTCCGAAATCATTACGCAACGCTGATCGTTCCGGGCCATCCATTGCCCGAGTACCGTATTTACAACGGGATTCTCAACCGTTTCGAAGACTCGCCACCAACGGGTTTCAAAATGCCCATCGGCGTACCATCGTGTCTCAGCTGCGATGCCGGACTGATCTTGCACGCGACCCTCATCCAGTACATTTGAAAAGGCGGCAATGATTTCTGCGGTCGATAGGACTGTTCGATTCGCGACCTGAGCTTGATGTAACGTCGCCGGGCCAGCGTGCTCGCCTGCTTTGCTCTGAGGGGACACCAGCAAGACGCACAGCAAGACGGGGCTTAGCGCGCGCACCAAAGAAATGCCTTGGACGAGGTGATTAAGGCGACGCTTCACGGTTTCGAAATCGCTCAAGAGTTCCTCTGTCCTCGTTATCAGGCGCAACAGGTTCATCGGGACCATGGTCAGCACCCCAGGGTGCCACCCACAACAGCAGGAGCATTCCTGGTACCGCCGCCAGCATGCACAGTAAATAAAATTCCACCCAACCCAGACTTTCAACCAAGAATCCTGTGGATGCATTGGCCATCGATCGGGGCAGTGCGGCCAGCGCGGTGAAGAGCGCAATCTGAGTGGCCGCGAATGTACGACTTGACTCTCGTGCCATGTAGGCGACAAAAGCCGCCGTGCCCAACCCAACGCCCAGGTACTCAAAACTGATCACAGCTGCGAGCAGCCAAATGACTGGCCCCGTTGCGGCGAGTATTGCAAAACCGCCAATACTCAAGAGCTGCACGGTACCGAACAGCCACAAGGCTTTGTTGATACTCACCCGTAACATGATCGCGCCACCAATCATGGCGCCAACAATACTGCTCCAGAGACCCGCGTTTTTGGCCCAGACACCGATCTCCGTCTTGGTAAAACCCAGGTCCAGGTAAAACGGTGACGACAAGGCGGTCGCCATGTTGTCCCCCAGCTTGTAGAGCACCATAAATGACATGGCCAGGAGCACGCCGGCCCAGCCGCGACGCTCAACGTAGTCAGCGAATGGCGTGACAACTACCGAATAGATATTTTTGTGCGCAACCGGCGTTCGACTTGGCTCTTTAATCGACAGCGAAAGCGCAACACCGATGCTCATGAATCCAGCCGTAATCCAAAAGACCAAGTGCCAAGGCAAAGAGTCTGCAAGCACAATCGCAAGCGATCCAGGAATGAGGCTTGAGATTCGGTAGGCCTGCACGTGCACCGAATTACCCAAACCAAGCTCGTCGTCGGAGAGTAGCTCTCGGCGGTACGCATCAATCGCAACGTCTTGCGAGGCGCTGAACACCGCAATGACTGTCGCCATGACTGCGACCAAACTTAGGTTGGTCACCGGGTCAACAGTGCCGATAAAACCGATGGTCACAATCAAACCGAGCTGGGTAAACAACATCCAGCCTCTTCGCAGACCTAAGGGCAACTCAAAGCGATCGATCAGTGGCGCCCAAATCACCTTCCAGGAGTAGGGCAAACCGACGAGGGCAAAAAGCCCAATCTCTGCCAGAGAAACGCCATTGTCACGAAGCCATAGGGGTACCAACTGATATAAAAGATACAGCGGCATGCCCGACGCAAGCCCAGTAAACACGCATATCAACATGCGCTTTCCTAGCATTTGCTGCCAAAAGGAAGGTGTGGTCGTAGTCATGCAACCTATTTCAAACAGTGGCCATCATCGGGTGACTGTACCCATAAAACAAAAGCCCCGCGACTGCGGGGCTTGTTGACTTAAGCGGGGAACTGATAATCCGCAAACATTTCCCGAAGCTTCATTTTTTGAATCTTTCCTGTCGCGGTATGGGGCATTTCATCGATGAATTGAACGTCGTCAGGCATCCACCACTTCGCGATCTTGCCGTCGAGGTAGCCCTTAAGCTCGTCCGGCGCAACATCATCCTCGCCGCTCTTAACAATGATGAGCAGTGGTCGCTCACCCCACTTAGGATGGTTTCGACCAATGACAGCCGCCTCGGCCACCTGGGGATGCCCCGTCGCACAGTTTTCGATTTCAATAGACGAGATCCATTCGCCACCCGACTTGATCACGTCTTTCGTGCGGTCAGTAATCGACACATTGCCCCTGGAATCGATAGTGGCAACATCACCGGTTTCAAACCAACCGTCTTCTTCATGGGCCGAGCTGCCATCGAGCTT
>JAQXEB010000134.1 GCA_029251065.1 Luminiphilus sp. | reverse complement strand
TTAATATCGTGCAGCGGCTTGAATTCACTGTTTTCGTCCCACCACCGCGAGGCCAGGGCTTCGAATTTCGCGATTTCATCGGGGTCTACATTGCTGTGTGTCATCGTATGCTCAACTGTTAGGTCTGATGGGTGCAAGACGGCTTCGTCTAGCCTATGGCGAGAGTTTACCGCGCCATGCGGCGGCTTTGTGGTGTAACGCGTCGCTGTCCAGAGTTTGCAGCTGTCGGTTTTTGACCACGTTTTTGCCCGCGATCCAGCTCCAGGTGACTTCGGACCCCAAGTTGGCGTACACAAGATTGGACTCAATTTGATGATTGGGTTCCATTCCAAGGTGTGTGAAATCTAAGGCAATGAAGTCGGCAGACTTCCCCGGCTCTAAGCTGCCGGTGACATGATCCAGGCCCAAAGCACGAGCGCCGTCGAGTGTGGCCATTTGAATCGTGTCTCGTGCCGACATCGCCGTCGGGTCCTTACTTTCAAGCTTGGCCAATAAGGACGCGGCCTGCATTTCTGCCAAGCCGTTCAATTTGTTGTTGCTGGCCGCGCCATCGGTGCCCAACGCTACGTTGACGCCCGCGTCCTTGAACTTTTTTACTGGACAGGTACCGGAGGCTAGCTTCATGTTCGATCGAGGGCAGTGAATGACATGGGCACCGTACTGGGCGACGGTTTCGATGTCCTGATTGCCAACCGCGGTCATGTGGACGCATTGAGTCCGGGGGCCAAGGAGGCCAATGCGAGCCAGCAAGTCGACGGGGCGTTCGCCCGTGGCCTCGACGTGAGACAGGACTTCAGCGGCTGTTTCGTGAAGGTGAATTTGGACGACGGCGTCCAGCTCATTGGCGAGCATGGCGGTTTGAGACAGCAGGCTTTCATCGACCGAATAGGTTGAATGAGGACCAAATCCAATGTCGACGAGATCGTCGTGTTTAAAGTGATCGTTGAGTGCCAAGCCCTTATCGAGGTATTCGCGGGCGTCGGCGGCCCAAGCGGTAGGTATGTCCATGACGGGGAAAACGAGCTGTGTCCGCAGACCCGCTGCGCGCAGTCTTCGCGCGCTCACGTCGGGAAAAAAATACATGTCGCTGCTCGTGGTGATGCCACTGAGCAGCATTTCGGCCGCGGCTAAGTCGGTACCGTCACTGACAAATTCGCTTGAGACCCACTGACTTTCGAGCGGCCAAATTTTATCGTTCAGCCAAGCGGACAGAGGCATGTCGTCTGCGTAGCCGCGAAGCAGGGTCATCGCAGCGTGCCCATGCGCATTTACAAGGCCTGGCATGAGGACATGACCCGGCAACTCCACATGGTCTAGGTCCTTGAGTTGTCGGGCTTCAGTGCTGGGTAGCAGCTGTTTGATCAAGCCGTCTTGCACCACGATGCTGTAATTGTTCAGAACGGATTGCGTTCCTGAAACGGGAATTATCGTGTCTGCGTGAACCGCAAAATTCACTGATGTCATGGATCTGTAGCTCCTAATATTGAGCGTCGCTAAACGTAGCCTTAACAGGCTGAATTTGATAGTATTTACAGCTTATTCACGGCCAGGTTTTGGCGGCACTCCCGTCATCAAAAAAGTCATCGGATGTCAGATCAGCAGCAAGATTTAGCGAAAGAAGTATACCCAATTAATATCGAGGACGAACTCAAGCAATCCTACATGGAATATGCGATGAGCGTTATCGTCGGGCGAGCACTGCCCGACGTGCGAGACGGCCTCAAGCCTGTCCACAGGCGGGTCTTGTTTGCCATGAACGAGTTGAACAACGACTGGAACAAGGCGTACAAAAAGTCTGCGCGTGTCGTGGGTGACGTGATTGGTAAGTACCACCCTCACGGTGATTCTGCGGTCTACGACACGATTGTGCGTATGGCTCAGACATTTTCATTGCGTTACCCGCTGGTCGACGGCCAAGGTAATTTTGGCTCGATCGATGGCGACTCTGCTGCTGCAATGCGATACACCGAGATTCGAATGGCCAAGCTGGCCCATTCGCTGCTCGCTGACCTTGAGAAAGAAACGGTCGATTTTGCGGAAAACTACGACGGCACGGAACACATCCCCGTTGTACTTCCAACGCGTGCTCCAAACCTGTTGATTAACGGTTCTGCCGGCATTGCGGTGGGCATGGCAACAAATATTCCACCGCACAATATGCGCGAGGTTGTTGCCGGATGCCTTGCAGTACTTGAGAACCCTGAAATCAGCATTGATGAGTTGATTCGCTACATCCCCGGGCCAGACTTCCCCACAGCGGGAATTATTACCGGTCGAGCCGGTATTATTCAGGCGTACCGCACGGGTCGGGGGCGTATTTATGTGCGCGCAAAGGCGGAAGTCATTACCGATGATTCGAAGGGTAAAGACACGATTATCATCCATGAAATTCCCTACCAGCTGAATAAATCAAAGCTGCTTGAGCGAATAGCAGAACTGGTAAAAGAAAAGAAAATTGAGGGCATTACAGAGCTTCGCGACGAGTCCGACAAAGATGGACTGCGCGTGGTAATTGAGCTGCGGCGCGGCGAGGTCGGTGACGTGGTGCTGAATAATCTCTACGCACAGACCCAGCTTCAGGCCGTTGTCGGTATCAACATGGTGGCGTTGGTTGACGGGCAGCCGAAATTACTCAATTTGAAAGAAATTATTGAGGCATTTGTTCGCCACAGACGTGAGGTTGTGACGCGACGAACACTGTTCTTATTGCGTAAGGCGCGAGAGAGAGGCCACGTATTAGAAGGCTTGGCCGTCGCCTTGGCCAACATTGACGCCATTATTGAGCTGATAAAGACATCACCCACTGCGGCCGATGCGCGCGAGCGTTTGGTGGCGTCGGCGTGGGCGCCTGGTGACGTCACAGCCATGCTTGAGCGGGCTGGCGATGCGGCGTGTCGCCCCGAAGATCTGGAAGGTGACTTTGGGTTAATTGAGGGTGAGTATCATCTGTCACCGGCTCAGGCACAGGCCATTCTTGAACTTCGACTGAATCGCTTGACCGGTCTGGAGCATGAGAAGTTGCTTCAAGAATACGCCGATAAAGTGGCCGAAATTGCGGACTTGCTCGATATTTTGGGCGATCCCGATCGATTGCGTACAGTGATACGTGCAGAGCTTGAAGAGCTGGTGGAAGACTTTGGCGATGAGCGACTGACGGAAATCACCGACTCGGCACACGACCTGACGGTCGAGGACCTCATTACAGAAGAAGATCGTGTTGTCACGATTTCTCACCAAGGCTATGCCAAAACACAGTCGTTAACGGACTATCAGGCTCAGCGACGAGGCGGTACTGGGCGAAGCGCCACTGCAGTCAAGGACGAGGACTTTGTCGAGCATCTGCTGATTGCGAGCACTCACGCCACGGTGTTGTGCTTTTCAAATCTTGGAAAAGTGTATTGGTTAAAGGTGTTCCACATTCCATTGGCGAGTCGGAATGCGCGCGGAAGACCGATGGTCAACTTGCTTCCGCTCGATGAAGGGGAGCGTATTACTTCGATTTTGCCGATTGAGGGCTACGACGAGGATCAGTACGTCTTTATGGCGACTGAGAACGGGACGGTCAAGAAAACGGCTGCGACTCAGTTTGCGCGACAGCGCAGCGTAGGGTTGCGAGCGATTGAGCTGGACGAAGGCGATGTGTTGATCGGCACGGCGATTACCGACGGCGAAAGCGACATTATGTTGTTTTCGTCAGAGGGCAAGGCCACACGCTTTAATGAGTCTCAAGTTCGAGCCATGGGTCGAACAGCTCGCGGCGTGCGGGGTATTAATCTTGCCGCAGGGCACAAACTGATTTCCCTGATTGTTCCGAAGGTGGCAGGCCGAATTCTGACGGTGACTGAGCACGGCTATGGTAAGCGCACTGAAAATGACGAATTCCCTGCGAAAGGTAGAGGCGGGAAAGGCGTTATTGCCATGTCGACCTCTGATCGAAACGGATCACTGGTTGGTGCGGTTCAGGTGTGGGACGGCGACGAGATGATGCTCATTTCTAACCAGGGCACCGCCGTGCGGACTCGTGTCGATGAGGTGAGTCTCTTGGGTCGAAATACCCAAGGCGTCAGAGTCATTCGCACCCGTGACGGCGAAGCACTGGTGAGTGTGAGTCGTATTGCGGAGGATGACATTGTCGCAGAGCCGGCTGAGGCGGTTGTGGCCGACCCTGTTGTGGCTGACCCTGTGGCTGAGGACAGTGTCGATAGCGGCAGTGACGAGACGCAAGAGTGAGTAGAGTTCACAATTTTTGTGCGGGGCCTGCGGCGCTTCCCGTAGACGTGTTGGAGCGTGCTCAGGGCGAAATGCTCGATTGGCACGGTGCCGGCGCCTCGATTATGGAGCTCAGTCATCGCAGTCCTGAGTTTGTCGGTGTCGCCGAGCGCGCAGAAGCAGGGCTTCGCCGCTTATTGAATATCAGCGACGACTACGCGGTGCTCTTCCAGCAAGGTGGGGCTTCTCAGCAATTTGCGTCGGTGCCGCTTAATTTGTCAGACAAAGGAGACACCGTCGATCAGGTGGTGACGGGGCAATGGTCCAAGAAGGCCCTCGCAGAGGGGCGGCGTCTGGTTAATGTGAACGTCGCCTCAAGCTCTGAGGCGTCAAATTTTACGACGGTTCAAGACCGGGCTGACTGGTCGACCTCCGACGACGCAGCCTATTTGCACTACTGTCCCAATGAGACGATCGGCGGGCTTGAGTTCGATTATGTTCCCCAAAGCGCCTCGCCTTTGGTGGCTGACATGTCGTCAACTATTTTGTCACGGCCGCTAGATGTTGACCGGTTTGGCGTTATTTACGCCGGTGCCCAAAAAAATATTGGTCCCGCGGGACTGTGTATTGTGATTGTGCGTCGAGACCTTTTGGACCGTGCGCGGTCTGACATTCCCGCCATGCTGCACTGGAAAGTCGCGGCGGACAGCGACTCCATGTACAACACACCGCCCACATTCGGAATTTATCTGTCGGGACTCGTCTTTGAGTGGATCGAAGCGCGTGGCGGTCTCACCGCTATGCACCAAGCGAATCAGCGAAAGGCTCAAACGCTTTACGGCACTATCGATGCCAGTGACTTTTACAGTAACCCGGTAGACCTTCGGTATCGGTCGTTAATGAACGTACCCTTCACGCTTGCGGACGACACGCTGGATAAGCAGTTTCTCAAGCAGGCAGAGGCAGAGGGGCTGATGAATTTGAAAGGGCATCGCTCGGTGGGCGGTATGCGCGCCAGTATTTACAACGCGGTAGAACAATCCTCCGTTGATGCATTGTGCGATTTCATGCATCGTTTCGAAAACGAGCACACATAGAGACCAGTTGCTATGGCGACGGATGATCAGTTAGCCGACATTCGAACGGATATCGATTCAATAGATCAGCAATTACTCGAGTTGATCAACGCGAGAGCGGAGTGCGCGCGTCGTGTAGCACAAATTAAGTTGGCGGCGAGCCAAGACGGTGATGCGCTTTTTTATCGTCCAGAGCGTGAGGCTCAGATTTTGAGGGCCATTCAAGAGCGCAATCCTGGGCCCCTCTCTGCGGATCAGGCGGCGCGGATTTTTCGTGAAATCATGTCGAGTTGCCTTGCTTTGGAGCGCCCGCTGACTGTGGGGTTCCTGGGCCCCGTAGGCACCTATTCACAAGCCGCGGCACTCAAGCACTTTGGGCAATCTGCCATTTTGGAGCCGCAGCCCACCATTCGCGACGTTTTTCGGCGAGCGGAGGACCGCGCCTGCGATATGGCCGTGGTTCCGGTAGAGAATTCAACAGAGGGCATGGTCGGTCAAACGCTCGATTGCTTTCTCGAATCATCCTTGCAAATTATCGGTGAGGTTGAACTTCCGGTTGTTCACCATTTAATCGCGTCTGCCGGTCAAAGCATGTCAGATATTCGGGCAGTCTGCGGGCACGAGCAGGCGTTGGGCCAATGCAGAGATTGGCTCGATTCAAATTTACCGGGAATTCCCAGAGACGTGTGCCGCAGTAATGGTGAAGCGGCTCAGCGTGCGCAGAGTGAGCCGGGTATTGCTGCAATCGCTGGGGATTTGGCGGTTGAGAATTACGGTTTGGCCAAGCTTGCTGAAGCGATTCAGGATATTGCCCACAACACCACACGTTTCTTCGTCGTTGGCAGGGAGATGGTCCCTGCAAGTGGTGCAGATAAGTCGTCAATTCTCATTGCCAGCCGCAACCGGCCTGGCGCACTTTTAAATTTGCTTCGACCGTTTGAGGAGCGCGGCATTAGCCTCACGCGAATCGATTCGAGGCCCTCTAAGACGGAAAAGTGGACCTACATGTTCTTTATCGAGTTTGAGGGACATTACTCGGACGCTGTCGTGCGAGAAGTGATGTCGGCGCTTGAAGAAAACTCCATCTTACTCAAGCCACTGGGCTCTTATCCAAAAGCACCGATCTGATGACGCAATTTCAAGCGAGAACGGTTGCCTTCATTGGACTAGGCCTCATATCTGGGTCTCTGGCGCGCGCACTGCGTGGCAGTAACTGGCGCGGTAAGCTGATTGCCTGGGGGCCACGTGAGGCGAGTTTGAAGCGCGGCAGAGCGTTGGGGGTTGTGGATGATTACTCCCTAGCACTTGACGAGGTGATCGAGCAGGCAGACGTCATTGTTGTGGGTGCACCGCCTGCAGCGACCGCTTCAATTCTGCGCGAAATTATTGGCAAGCTTGCGTTGGCGACGCATCAGCCCATTATTACGGACTTGGCCAGCATCAAAGGTTATGTGGTTGATTCTGTGTCTCACGATTACCCACATTTCGTACCCGGACACCCCATAGCCGGCTCTGAGCACAGCGGTGTTGAACATTCAGATCCAGGTTTATTCACCGGCCGGGAAGTTATCCTTACACCGCTGCCTCATACCGCAGCCGCCGCCGTGGCCCAGATCGAGGCGATGTGGGCGTTAACCGGGGCGTACATCCGAGCGATGGAGGTACAGCAACACGACGCGCTATTGGCGGCCAGTTCGCACATGCCCCATGTTGTCGCTTACGCTTTGACCCGGGCGCTTGAGCGAGATGCTTCCGACCCGATGATTCATGGTGGTGGCGCACTCCGTGATATGACGCGTATTGCAGGGTCAGACCCTCGAATGTGGACTGATATAGCGGTGACGAACCGACAAGCGCTGCTGGCTGCAATTGATCAGTTTGAGGCTGAGATGACGATGCTCCGTGAGCTGGTCGACCTAAAAGACGAGCAGGCGCTCGAAGACTATTTCTCGATTTGTCGTGCGCATCGACGCGACCACGACGGTATTTTAAATCCTATTGCTGAGACGGCTCCCGAGGAGAATCATGAAGTTTAAAGTCGAGTCTGGAGGCTCGCTACACGGCGCTATTCGAGTGCCGGGTGACAAGTCCATGTCCCACCGAACAGTGATGCTGGGTGCGCTGGCAGAGGGCACGACTATTGCCACTGGCTTTTTAGAGGGGCATGACGCGCTGTGTACGGTCCAGGCATTTAAAGACATGGGTGTGACGGTGCGCGGTCCCCAAAACGGTCGTATTGAGATTGACGGCGTGGGAATGCAAGGGCTGCAGAAACCCGACAATGTCCTCGATATGGGTAATTCAGGTACGAGTATCCGTTTACTCAGCGGTTTGCTCGCCGCCCAGCGTTTTGACTCAACAATGACCGGTGATATTTCCCTGCAGAAACGACCGATGGGGCGCGTGACTGATCCGCTCAAACTCATGGGTGCTGAGATTGGCAGTCAAGAAGGACGGCCTCCATTAGTCATAAAAGGAGGGCAGTCACTCAATGGTATTCATTACGAGATGCCCGTGGCCAGTGCGCAGGTGAAATCCTGCGTCCTACTGGCGGGCTTGTTTGCTGACGGTCGGACCTCGGTGACCGAACCGGCACCAACGCGTGATCATACTGAGCGGATGTTGCGCGGTTTCGGTTATGAAGTTGAACGTGAAAATGACGTGATCAGCGTACAGGGCGGGGGTCGTCTGACGGCGGCGACATTTGATATTCCGGCGGATATTTCGTCTGCGGCGTTTTTCCTCGTTGCGGCCTCGATTGCACCAGACTCTGACCTTACATTGGAGCACGTGGGCATGAACCCCACTCGATCCGGTGTTATCACTATTTTGACTCTCATGGGGGCTGACATCGAGGTACTCAATGAGCGAGAGGTGGGTGGAGAGCCGGTGGCGGACCTCCGGGTAAAGTCTTCAGCTTTGGTGGGGATAGAGATTCCGGAAGACCTCGTTCCACTGGCTATCGACGAATTCCATGTGCTGTTCGTTGCTGCCGCCTGCGCAACGGGCCGAACGGTACTGTGCGGTGCTGAGGAGCTGCGCGTTAAAGAAAGTGATCGCATTGCATCAATGGCCGACGGCTTGTCGCGGTTAGGCATTGAAAATGAAGTGCTTGACGATGGCATTGTCATTGTTGGAGGACCGTTAAAGGGCGGCGAGGTTGATACGTATAACGATCACCGAATTGCTATGTCGTTTGCAGTTGCGGCACTTCGAGCGTCCGGCACTATTCATATTAATGACTGCGACCACGTTGCGACCTCATTTCCAGGGTTTGCCGAGTTGGCCGCAAGTGTCGGTCTCAAAGTTTCGGTTGAGAGTTGATTGTTGATGATTCCGGTAATTTGCGTGGATGGTCCAAGTGGCTCGGGCAAAGGGACGCTGTCGCAGCGCCTCTCGGAGGCGCTCGGGTTCAGGCTCTTGGACAGTGGTGCACTCTATCGAGTAGTGGGTTTCGCGGCGTCACAGCAAGGCGTGGCTTGGGGTGATGAGCCCGCCGTAGCGGCCGTCGCGCGCTCACTCAATGTTGAGTTTGTTGCCTCGCCGTTGGGCGTGCGGGTGCTCTATTTAGGCTCAGATGTGACCGACGACGTGCGATCGGTCCTCGGTGCAGAAGGCGCCTCGGCGGTCGCGGCCCTGCCGTCTGTCAGAGATGCATTACTGTCGCGTCAACGAGAATTGGCAGTGGTTCCCGGTCTTGTGGCTGATGGTCGAGACATGGGTACTGTGGTTTTCCCGGCAGCGTCGCTGAAAATATTCTTAGAGGCCTCTGCACTCGCGCGCGCGCAAAGACGACAAAGCCAGTTGCAGCTGCAAGATGAGGATGTTAGTCTGCCGCGCCTTTTGGAGGCCATAGAAGCTCGCGATACCCGCGACCGAACACGGTCAGTATCGCCGCTTGTGCCAGCGCAGGATGCCGTCGTTGTCGACAGTACAGACATGACGGCAGACGCTGTGTTTGACCGAGTGATGTCTTTGGTGGCCAAAAAAGGAATTGTGCACTGCGACGATTAAAGGCCTGACCCCTCGTGCAGTGTTTTATAAATCGACCCGGCTGGGTAGGACGGCTGGTGCTGCGAAGTTTGCAGCGATAATACAGGTATATTCAATGAGCGAATCATTCGCCGAGTTATTCGAAGAAAGTCTTAAGACCGTTGACATGGAACCCGGCTCGATTGTGACGGGTGTCGTTATTGACATTGATAACGAGTGGGTCACTGTTCACGCGGGTCTCAAATCTGAGGGTGTTATTCCTCGCGATCAGTTCCTCAACGCCAGTGGCGAGTGCACGCTGACCATCGGCGATGAAGTCCAGGTGGCCTTGGAAACTGTTGAGGATGGATTTGGCGAAACTAAGCTGTCGCGCGAAAAAGCAAAGCGTGCTGAAGCTTGGAAGACACTCGAAGCCGCACACGTGGCGCAGGAAGTCGTTACCGGCGTTATTAATGGGAAGGTCAAGGGCGGTTTCACCGTCGATGTCGATTCCATCCGCGCGTTCTTACCAGGCTCATTGATCGACGTGCGTCCGATTCGCGAAACGGCGCATCTGGAAGGCAAAGAGCTCGAATTTAAGGTGATTAAGCTTGACCAGAAGCGCAACAACGTTGTGGTATCGCGTCGTGCTGTCATGGAGGCCGCGAATAGCGCCGAGCGCGATGAGTTGCTCCAAAACCTACAAGAAGGTCAGAGCGTCAAGGGTGTGGTCAAGAACCTCACTGACTACGGTGCGTTTGTTGATCTCGGTGGCGTCGATGGACTGCTGCACATCACTGATATGGCATGGAAGCGAATCAAGCACCCAAGCGAAGTGGTTGAAGTGGGACAAGAGCTTGATGTGAAGGTGCTTAAGTTTGATCGCGAACGCAACCGCGTATCGCTGGGTCTTAAGCAGCTGGGCGAAGATCCTTGGGTAGAAATTACCAATCGTTATCCCGAGGGCAGCCGCGTGAACGCGCGCATTACAAACCTCACGGACTACGGTTGTTTTGCTGAGATTGAAGAGGGCGTCGAAGGACTGGTTCACGTGTCTGAAATGGACTGGACCAACAAGAACGTACACCCTTCTAAGATCGTTCAACTCGGTGACGAAGTAGAAGTAATGGTGCTTGATATTGATCAAGAGCGTCGTCGGATTTCACTGGGTATTAAGCAATGTCAGCAAAATCCATGGGATGCCTTCGCGGGCGAGCATGCGACGGGCGATAAGATTTCAGGTTCGATCAAGTCGATTACTGATTTCGGTATCTTCATTGGTTTGGCCGGAAATATTGACGGCCTGGTGCATCTCAGCGACATCAGCTGGAACGAGACCGGTGAAGAAGCGGTTCGTAACTACAAGAAAGGCGATGAGATCGAGACCGTTATTTTGAGCATCGATCCTGAGCGCGAGCGTATTTCACTCGGCATTAAGCAGCTTGAAGAGGATTCGTTCACGATTTACTTGGGAGAGTCAGACAAAGGCAGCATCGTTAATGGTGAAGTGACTGAAGTCGATGCCAAAGGAGCCGTTGTCAAACTCAACGAGGAAGTTGATGGTTACATCAAGGTTGCTGATTTGAGTCGTGAGCGTATTGAAGATGCGCGCTCAGTCTTGTCTGTGGGTGAAAAGGTTGAAGCGAAGATTATTGCAATCGACCGCAAGACTCGCTCTATCGGTCTGTCGATCAAGGCCAAAGACATGGACGATGAGAAGGAAGCGGTTCAGTCGCTCAAGCAGCAGGATAACGCAGCATCACCGGGCACTATTGGTGACCTGATTAAAGCTCAGATGAGCGATCAGTAACGCGTTGCTTTTTAGTGTGATACTCAAAAAGCCGGCATTGCCGGCTTTTTTTTTGCTGCTTTTCTTGGTGTCAAAAAAATGGCACATTACTAACGATGAACGCACATAAAAACGTGATAACACTGTTGGCTTTTTCGGTGGGCACTTTGGGTGCGGTGTCGGCGAAGTCTCAAGACATTAACGCAAACTGGTTCACCCATGTTGAGCTTGAGACATCAGATGACGCTCAGGCAATAGATCGCGAGTTTGAATGGGGTGAATCTACTCTATTTCTGACGGGTAATAGTGGGCGTTGGTCTTTCCTGTCAGAAGCATCGTTTCAAGCTGAAAAGTATCGAGACAAACAATTTACCATCGAGCGAATCCGTGTTCGTTACGAGTTTAATCGTGATAACGCAGTAAGTTTTGGCAAAATGCATACGCCTGTGAATTACTGGAACGATAACTTCCATCACGGGCGCTATTTTTTCCCAACAATAAATCGACCCAGTTCGTTTGGTCGATTTGTACCCGTCCACGAGGTTGGTTTGCGTCTGTCAGGGCAAAGTCCAATGGTCGAGGGTGTCGGCTACGATATTGTCTTTGGAACCGGTCAGTCTGAAGGAGACGATGCGTTTGCAAACGGTGTTCAGTCTTATACTGCCAGTTTTAGTTGGGCGCCAACACCTCAATCAAAGACCATGATCAGCTACTACCGAGATACGATTCTCAATCACCGTGATAACCCGTTTCACGGGGGACACCATTACGGTGGGCATGATGGTGAACTTCAGGATCATGACATGCCCCCCCAAGGATTGGCGTCTGGCTCTGAAACAGATATCGCTTACGAGCTGGTTTCATGGTCTTTCCATCACGAGGGTGCGACTTGGCGGACCCTTAGCGAATTATCAGCAAATCGGACTGATCAAGGAGACCTGAACTGGGCGGCTTTCCAGTACCTGGGCTATCACGTGAACGAGAGCTTATCCGCGTATGCCTTATTTGATTACGTGAATGTGTCCCAAGACGAGGTCCATTTTTCAGCGGGTACCAAACAGCGCGCTGGGGTGGGTATCGAGTGGTTTCCAACCAACAGTGCGTCACTAAAAGTTGAGTTGCGAAGAGAGCATGAGGATCGAACCACTGAGCCTCACCAAGACAGTACTGTTTTGGAAGCTCAGCTTGCGTTTGGGTTCTGAGTCAATCGATGGCTAAGTCATTCACATTGCTAGTGTTTATCTTGGGGCTAGCCACTGCGAATAGTAGCTGGGCCGCCAGTACGTATATTGTTGTCAATGCGCCTGAAGGGTCTTCGTTAGATTTGGATTCATTGGAAACCTTGCTGCGCGGACAGCGTCGGAACTGGGACGAAGGAGACGCTGCAAAAGTGGTACTTCCGTCGCGCGAATCCCCTCATTTCAACGTCATTGCTCAGAAACTATTGGGAACCTCGGGGGTGGTAATGCAGCGGTTATGGTTCCGACTGGTATTCAGTGGGCGCGTCAATGCTCCTGACTATGTCGACAGTGCGGAAGGGGTCATACAAGCAGTGGAGAGTCAAGCCGGTGCTATCGGTATCTTAGTGGCCGATGATCCACCTGAAGTGAAGCAAGGTCTCGCGGTCTTCGAGTTCAAGTGAACAGATCCGTTCTATTTCAAGTCGGCGCGCTGATGACTGTAGTGACCAGTTTGGTGGCGGTGTTGATGTTGTATCTTTTGCCCAATCGCCAGCAAGCTGAGCTTGAAAAAAGCATTCGTGATGAGCTTTCCGGCTTGGCAGTTGCCTACTCCATTAGTGTTCGATCGGCATTGGACCAACAAAACCTATCGGTATTGGCGGCCCTCAACGAGCAGGTTGCCACAGACCCCCGAAATCCCATTATCGCCATTATTAACGAGTCTGAGGGCGACAAAAATATTTTTGCCTATTTCCCGGCCAGCGAAGAAATCGTTTCGGTCGACCAGGTCTACAGCGCAGAGTTTTTATCTGTAGAGCGCAGGTTTGAGAGCAATATCTTTGAAGGCACTGTGTTGGTGATGTTCAAGCGAGAGTCACTAGACGCGCGTTTGCGATCGTTGAATCAACCCCTTTATTTTGCATTCGCCTTCATCTGCCTTCTCCAGCTGGTGTTCGCTCGTCGACTCTCCACTCGGGTTTTACTCCCGATTATTGAGGCTTCGTCGCTAGCAGATCGATTAGGAGAGCGACAATACTCTGACCACCTAGAGAAAACGTCTCGCTCGGACGAGATCGGTAAACTTGCTACGAGTTTACGGCGGTTGAAGACCAATTTGCGTCTACAAGAGCGCGAGAACCGACGTTTGTTTCTGTCGCTTGAAGACGCGGTGGAGGCGCGCACGTTGGAGCTGCGTGAGGCCCTGAAGGCAAAAGATACGTTTACTGCCAGTATCAGTCACGAGCTCAGAACGCCGCTTCACAGCATCATTGCCTCGTTAGACTTAATGTCCGATTACAGCGTGGCGACGACAAAGAATCAAGACTACCTCAATATCGCAAAGCGGGCGTCACAAGCGCTACTGTTGCTGATCAATGAGCTGCTCGACTTTCAGCGATGGGAGCACGAGCAGGTCACGCTCTTCAATGAACCGACTGATTTACATCAGTTTTTGAAAGACATTGAGACAACGACTGGTATTTTATTTGACGACTCTCGTATCAAATTTAACGCGCTAATTAGCGATGCGCATGGATTTGAGGTGTCGAT
>JAQXEB010000133.1 GCA_029251065.1 Luminiphilus sp. | reverse complement strand
CTGTATCTGTATGCACTGGCCGCAGCGGGCCAAGAGGGTGTCGAGCGGGCACTTGGCAACCTCAAGTCGGAAATTGAGCGTGACATGCGGTTAATGGGCGTAAGCCGGGTGAGTGAGCTCAACCGATCGAACCTTCGTTACCGTTAAGTCGGAGGGCGCTAGTGGCCCTTTAAGGGAGAGGAAAGACGTGAACGTTTACGAGTTCAATCAGGCGGCGTGGAATCGTCAGGTTGATGAGGGAGATCGTTGGACTCGACCCGTGTCGGCAGAGCAGGTTGCGCGGGCGCGTACCGGTGATTGGGAGATCGTACTGACGCCATCGCGTCCTGTTCCTAGAGATTGGTTTCCAGCATTGGACGACTGTGAAGTGCTTTGTCTCGCATCAGGGGGTGGTCAGCAAGGTCCCATCCTTGCTGCGGCAGGGGCTCGCGTGACCGTCTTTGATGCGTCCTCAAGGCAGTTGGATCAGGACCGATTAGTCGCTGACCGTGATGCGCTTGCATTAACAACAGTCGTCGGTGATATGGCCGATTTGTCGATCTTCGACGATCACCACTTCGACTTTATTTTTCATCCCTGTTCAAATTGCTTTGCCCAAGACATCGCGCCGGTCTGGCGTGAAGCCTTCCGAGTATTAAAGCCTGGCGGAACGATGATCAGTGGTTTTATAAATCCAGTTCAGGCGCTTTTTGACCCTGATCTGGAAAAACAGGGGACGTTTCAACTCAAGTTTTCCTCGCCCCATTCAGACCTTAATATCAGTGATACGGACCGCAAACGATGGTTCGGTGCAGAAGCCCCGCTGGAGTTCGCGCACTCCCTGAGTGATCAGTTGGGTGGGCAGCTTGAGGCGGGATTCCTCATTTCAGGATTTTATGAAGACGATTGGGGTGGCGGCGAGCCGATCGACGCATTCATGAAAACCTTTGTGGCTGTTCGTTCGGCAAAGCCCGTAACTTAAGCTTGTGCAAAGCGATCGGTGACCTCGATCAGGACGCTGGTATTGGCTGGATCAAAGGCTGAATGACCCGCGTCGGGGACGATATGTAGGGTTGCTTCAGGCCACGCACGGTGAAGATCCCATGCTGTTTTAGGCGGACAAACCACGTCATAGCGGCCCTGTATAATCTCCGTCGGTATGTGACGAATACGGTCTATGTTATCGAGTAATTGGTTGCTCGAATTGAAGAATCCTTGATTAATAAAGTAGTGACACTCAATGCGCGCCATTGCGAGCGCCGCATGAGGCTCATCGAGCTGACTCATAAAGTTTTTATTTTGAAATAAAAAGCTTGTTGAGGCTTCCCAAACAGACCAAGCTCGCGCGGCCTCTAGGCGAGTCGCCTCGTCGGAACTGGTCAACCGCTTATGAAAGGCACCGACCAAATCATGACGCTCATTATGGGGAATCGGCGCGAGATAATTCTGCCAACTGTCCGGGAAGAGATGACTTGCACCTTCTTGATAAAACCACCTAACTTCCTCAGGACGCAGTAAGAAGACTCCGCGAAGCACCAGCTGTGTGACTCGTTCGGGGTGGCTTTGGGCATAGGCGAGACTGAGCGTACTGCCCCACGAGCCTCCAAACACCAGCCATTGTTCGATACCGAGTTCCTCGCGCACACGTTCCATGTCGTCGATCAGGTGGCTTGTGGTATTCGCAGTGAGCGACGCATGCGGCGTTGACTGTCCGCATCCACGTTGATCAAAGAGCACAATTCGATAGCACGCCGGATCAAAAAACTGGCGCGCGGCCGGTGATGTTCCGCCGCCTGGCCCGCCGTGTACAAACACGCAGGGTTTTCCGTCCGGATTCCCACTCTCTTCGAAGTAAACCTCATGGCCATCCCCCACGGATAACCAGCCATGTCGATAAGGTTCTATGGGGGCATACAGTGTTCGCATCGGTTTACGTCCCTCCGTCAGTCGCTGAGTGTACTGCTCTTGTGGTAGTTAAAGCGATTTCTCAGGGCGACATTTCACTGTATTTCTTTGATTTTCAGTGGCGGCTGGGGGTATCTTCATCGTCCCTGTTTTAGGCGCAGTACGGCATCCTTTAACAAGCGGGATAAAAAGCTGACGAAAAAGGAACTCATATGAATCGCATTGCTATTTGGAAGGTACTGCTGTGGGCACTGCCGCTGACCCTGACACTCTCGAGTCACTCTTTTGCCGAAGAGGCTGCCAAGCCTGAAGTGCAGGGCGATGCGGCGGTCGATGCAGCCGCAGAGGAGGCGCCAGAGACGCCCGAGGAAGAAAAGCCGAAGACCATTGCTGAACTCACCGAGGAAGCCGATCGTTTTGACGGGCTTTTCACTGTGTTCCAGGATTCAGAAACGGGTGCAACAAAGCTGTTGGTTCGTGGCGATCAAGTGGGTCAGGAGTTTATTTACTTTAAGCACATTATGAATGGTGTGACTGATGCGGGTGCGTTTACCGGATCCTACGGTGACAACTTTGTATTCACGATTGAGCGTCGCTTTGACAAGCTCGAGTTTGTTCGACACAACACCGCGTACTATTTTGACCCCGCCAACGCCATATCTCGTGCGTCGAAGGCGAACATATCGCGCGCTGTTTTGGCTGTTCTGCCGATTGCCGCCGAAGACGACGAGTCAGGTGATCTGTTAATCGACTCGGACCCGCTGTTTTTGTCGGAAGCTTTTGCCAACATTGTTCGCACCCGAGGGGGTGATGATGATTCAGGCGACCGATTCAGACTGGGGAAAATGGACGCTGACAAAAGCCAGATTTTGGCAATCAAAAACTACCCCGAGAACTCAGCGATTGAAGTCGAGTACGTCTACTTTAACCCCAACCCTAAGGCGTCGGGGAGTGACGCGGTGACGGATGCGCGAAACGTGTCCATTCAGGTGCTACACACGCTTATTAAAGTTCCAGAAAACAACTACCAGCCACGGTTTGCTGATCCTCGGTTGGGATCGTTTAACGTTCAAGTCACTGATCTGACGTCGACTGAGTCGGCGCCGTATCGTGACTTAATGGAGCGTTGGCATCTTGTGAAGAAAGATCCAACAGCCGCTGTGTCGGACCCCATAGAACCCATTACGTGGTGGATCGAAAATACAACACCTGTCGAGTGGCGCGACCTGATTAAAGGTGCTGCGCTTGAGTGGAATAAGGCGTTTGAGCACGCGGGATTCAGTAACGCCATGGTGGTCAACGTCCAGCCTGATGATGCTGATTGGGATGCAGGAGACATTCGCTACAACGTGCTGCGTTGGACCTCGTCACCAAGACCGCCCTTTGGTGGCTACGGTCCGAGCTTTTCAAACCCACGAACCGGCCAGTTGATTGGGGCCGACATTATGCTTGAGTACTCCTTTCTCAATCGATCAAAACTCACGCGTGAACTGATTCAGGGTGACGCCAGTGAGCCGATGATGATCGATGGGCACGACGCGCGTGCTTGCGCGGTTGGACATGCCATTTCGGAGGGTGGACTTGTTGCCGACATGGCCATTGAAATGTCAGGCGGTGGTGCGGATATCGAGGAGCAGCTCAGGCGCGATCGTATGTACTACCTCATCCTCCATGAGCTTGGGCACACCTTGGGTATGAACCACAATATGAAGGGCACCCAACTGCTGTCGCCAGAAGAACTCGAGGATCCCGCTGTATTGGCATCCGGTATTATCTCCGGGTCTGTCATGGACTATCCCGCGGTGAATTACGCACCTGATCGGGACGATCAGACGCTGTTTTATACTATTGCGCCCGGCCCTTACGACGATTGGTA
>JAQXEB010000132.1 GCA_029251065.1 Luminiphilus sp. | reverse complement strand
GGGTGTTAAAGACGTGGTGAAGTGCGATTGTGAGTTCGACGACCCCCAACCCCGCACCAAAGTGGCCACCGGTCGTGGAGACGGAGTAGAGCAGAAATTCGCGCAGTTCGTTTGCAAGGTGCACCAACTCTTCGTCATTCAAAGACGCGATTTCATGCCCTGCGTCAGCGATTCGGTCGAGGACCGGTGTCTTTGGCGCTGTTGTTGGCAACTGATCAAAATTCATGGCGATACTATACCTGTAAATTCTTTATTACGCTCCTCAGACACGGTGATAAGGCGTTGAGTGATGAGCTGATAGCCCTCTTGTGTGAGGGTGTTACCGTCGGGCCAAAAGTAATGCGGATTTGTGCTCTCAGCGCGGTCTTCAAGCACCTTGTCGAGACTGACCCAATAGGTCCCCAGCATCTGCTCTGACCACTTGCCGACCTCACTGATGAGGTGCCTAAGGTTCTCTCGGTCTGTTGCGGAGAGTCGGGGTGAGGTGATCGGGGCTATGACCCATAGGTCGAACCGAAGTCCATACACCGATCGTTGCTCCATGATTCCTTCAAGTGACGCGAGCAGCGCGCGCGATTCAACCCTCGATGCGTGTAGGGTGTCTAAAAAAAGCAACACGCGACTGGGTTGATAATGACCTATAAGCCTTGGAAAGCATGTATTGAGGAGCTCAGGCGTCAGTCCTTCCACGGTTCGCTTAAGAACCTGTGAATCCCCAAAGTTTTTCGGTGAGCTTGACCAGTGCTTAATTCGCTGATTGCCCGTAAGCAGTATTACATCGCTGGGCAATGATGAGGAAAAGTCCTGCATTTCGAATACGTTCTGCGCGGCGACGCAGGAAAGATCACGTGTATTTGGATCAAATATGGTCAGTCTCAAGGCCAAAACCAGTAAGGGGGCCATCGCGACAATCCATGCGAAGCGTGACATGTTTTCCTGTCCTTGGTGGTCGTTAAGGTAAGAGTATGCCCTGCACATCACTTCCTGCATAATCCACCTTGAGACCAAGGCAAAGGCAAGCAGTTAAGACATGCTTTATCAGCGGCGCATAGCCGACAATCAAGTGTTATCCGCGAAGTTAGAACTTCATTTGCGCGGTAGCCGATACGCTGGCGTTGGGACACAACTGCTGGGTATTGTGAGTTTAGGGCTCGCTGGATTTTACAGCCTCGATCCAGAGATTATGCTGGCGTGGGCGACAACACTTCTACTGCTTAATCTTTGGTGGTCTCGCCGCATCAATCGAACGCTTCAGACCAGCCGGCACTTTACTCAGCGCCCTTCAGTGTTCAACGAGCTTATCGTGCATGCTGCGCTGTCCGGTGCGATCTGGGGAGGCACGGTTATTTGGCTCGATAACCATCTTTCTGACCTTATCTTTTACTTGTGTGTCTGTGTTGTCGCTATTATTTCCGTTGTGACGATCGCGGTGTCGGTGGTCATCCGACAGGCTTACCTCACGCAGCTCATTTTTTCGCTAGGGACGGTCGCATGCTGGCTGGCTTGGCATGCGAACGAGCGACCGTTTAATGCGGGCTTTGCTGTGTTGTTGGTTGGGCTGTCAATGTTCTTAATCGTTGCCAGCGAATGGATGAGTCGCGCCTTCTCGGAAATGGTGGAAACCAGTCTTGAACGTGCAGCTATGAGTAAGGATCTGGCGTCGCTCAGCGACAGCTTAAAGACGCGAAACCTGCAACTGCAAGACGCACGTCGACAGCTTGCTGAACAGGCGACGATCGATGAGATGACGGGCCTTCGCAATCGGCGCGGTGTGAATATCATTATCAATGATGAATTGGCTCGGATGAAACGCTTGCAGCTTCCCGTTGGGCTAATCGCGCTCGATGTCGATCATTTTAAAACGTACAACGATACCTACGGTCACCCCGCCGGCGATCTGGTGCTCCAGCGCATCTCAACAGTGATGCTGGAAATGACCAGTCGTGCGGGGGAGTTTGCGGCACGAATGGGGGGCGAGGAATTCATCATCTTTTATCCGGCTGCGAATCGATCAACCGTTCTGGAGGCTGCCGAGAACCTTCGGCGACGTATTGCTGAGCTCGATATACCCCATGAGAAGTCGCTGACAGCACCGCATGTCACTATTTCGATCGGTGTTGTGTCGTGTGTACCGGAGTGGGAGTTGGAATTTGAAGTGCTTCTTAAGGCTTCAGACGACGCGCTGTACCTGAGCAAAACGAATGGCCGGAACCGGATTACCTTTGGTGAAGTGGACGCCCCGGACGAGTCCTAGATATCGAACTGCTTTCGGAGTCGTTCGAGCGCCTTCCGTTCGTGTTTTCCCGGTTTGTTGGTCGGCCGTGCAACAGCGCCTCCGGCCGCCTTTCGGGCCTGCGCTTCGTGCTCTCTGCGTGCGATACTGGCATCGGTTTCCGCATACAATATTTTCGCTGTCGGGGCAGGGCCGCGCTTATCACTGAGTGCCTTAACGATGATTTCCCTTTCGTCCCATCCCTGCTTAATGACGAGTACTTCGCCGACGCAAATTTCTCGGGAGACTTTAACGCGCTGACCCGATAAGTGGACTTTACCGCCCTCGATCGCCGTTTTGGCGATTGATCGAGTTTTGAAAAAGCGTGCTGCCCACAGCCATTTATCGACTCTTAGACGATCCATTAGTGCTCCGAGACATCGAGCGGTGAGGGCCATACATCTTGGAACTGATCAATCGCGTAATTCGAATGCGGGACGTTCTTGGGTCGACTGGTGTCGGGGAGGCAAACAGTCACAGATCCCTCAATCCCAAATTTGAGTGCTGCGTTAATTACGGCCGCCGAGTCGTCAAAAAACAACGTCTTTGCTTTATTAAAGCCCAGGCGTGTCTGCGTCTGCTGCCAAAAATACTGAGACTCTTTTGCAAAACCGATCGAATGACTGCTAATCGCGTCGTCAACTCTATCGACAATTCCGGTGTGCCTATTTTTGAGCGTGAGAATATCGGGGTGGGCATTGGTCACAATAGTTGAACGAATTCCCGTCCTCTTAAGTGCAGTAAGAAAGTCTTCGGCGTATGGCAGAAATCGGATTCCTTCGGCAAAGGTCCTCGAGTACTCAATAATGTTGTAGCCGTATTGATCGCTCCAGAAGTCTGTTGAGTACCAGTCAAGCGTGCCGGCTACCGACCGGAAAATAGGTGTGAATTTTTCGACGGTTGCCTGAAGGCTGATGTCATTTAACCGTGCGTAGTGCTCGTGTATGCGTTGACCCCAAAAATTGTTGTCAAACTCCAAATCGAGCAAGGTACCGTCCATGTCCAATAGGACGTGGTCAACTTGTGTCCAATCTACTGTTGGAAGAATGCTGTCTTGCCGGCTTTGAACGATCATCTGATGGTAGGCTTCTCAAATGTGGTGGAACCAAACAAATAGAAATGAGCGTCTGCAGCCGATTTTGTCTCAATCGGTCTTTTCATTGGCGGACCTCCTCACTGAATTACTGGCCATTGCCGATGAGGCATCAGACCTTGCTCGCGCATTCTATCGTAAATCACACGAGCTGGAGGTCGTTCGAAAAGGTGATTCGACGCCGCTGACGGATGCGGACACGGGGCTCCATCACCTGATCTGCGAGCGCCTCGAAGCGCTTTTTCCCAACCTGCCCATACTGTCGGAGGAGTCGGAGGTCGCGCAGCTGGAGGATCGTCTCAAATGGTCGGCGTGTTGGGTCGTTGATCCGCTGGACGGCACCAAAGAGTTCCTGGAGAAAACGGATCAGTTCACGATTAATATTGCACTCGTTATCGACGGAAAAGCTGAGCTTGGCTTAATCTCTATACCCTGCCGCTGCGAGCATTGGCTGGGTGTTGTGGAAAATGGAGCCGCTGTTTTCTCTGAGCACGAGGGCCTTAAAGGGCAAGTCATTCAAACGTCGTCACGGGATTTATCGAGACCCTTGGTGATGCTGGCAAGTCACCGTCATTCTGTAAAACGTGTTGAGTTGTTACTCAACAGCCTTGCTGATCGGTTTGGTCATACTGAACGGGTCAATTCAGGCAGCGCCGTGAAATTCTGTGACCTCCTCAGCGGTGTTGCGGATGTTTACCCAAGAACCTCGCTCTGCAGTGAATGGGATGTGGCGGCGGGCGATGCACTGGTTCGGGCGGCCGGAGGGCGCGTGACCGACATGAACGGGCGGCAGATTCGCTATAACCGGCGGCCCTCGCTGCTGGCCGAGCCCTTTGTGGCCAGTGCCGACCCCATGATCGACTTCGCAGCGGTTATTTCCAAATCTTTATAACGGGTACTTGCCTGTAAGCTTGCAAAATGCGTTATAACATTCGGAATGCTTGGGGGAGCAGGCGCATGATTCCGAATACCGAACGACCGGCTGCTAATGAACCGATGACGCCTCAAATGCGGCTATCCGTCATGCAAAATCGGCATCGGTCTATCGATCAGCAGCTCCACGAACTGCAAGCCCATCCTTGGGGTGACCGGATACTCATTCAGCGCATGAAAAAAGAAAAGCTGCGATTGCGGGACGCGATCGAGCGCCTGCGTGATGAGCTCGTTCCAGATATCGACGCTTAACGAAAGCTCAGTCCCCGCTGACGGCTCTCGATGAGCAGCAGTTGGCGTTTGATCGTAAGACCCCCCGCAAAGCCTGTCAGCGATCCGTTGCTGCCGATAACGCGATGACAAGGGATAATGAGCGGCAATGGGTTGCGGCCTATGGCTGCGCCTACGGCTCGAGACGCAGAGGGTTTTTCGAGGCTGGAAGCAATGTCGTGATAGGACCGAGTTTCACCCCACGGGATGTTGCGCAGCTCACGCCAGACAGACGCTTGAAAAACCGTTCCTCTGGGTTCAATCGGCACGGTAAAGCTGCGTTGCTCGCCCTTGAGAAAATGAGTGACTTCCGCCGCTGCCAGCGACAGTAACTCACCGTCCTCGCGAGTGGCCTCGGCAACTGCGCGATATTTGTTCTCCCAGTTGATCTCGATTAAGACGCCTTTCTCGCTGACCAGTTGGAGGGTGCCAATCGGTGTGGCGATGAGTTGCTGGCGCATCACAGCGTAGCGCGCTCGCGCTTAATGTCGGTGAAGAGTAGCACCAAGCTCGCCGCCAGTAGGGCGTACTGTGCCGATACGACCCAGGGCGTAAGGCCGGACAGTGGGGTGCTAACGACGGTCGGCAGACAGATCAACGCACTGAGTGCAAGGCCGAGGCGTTGTTCTCCAATGAGTCCCAGTGCGACCAGCAAGAACAGCACGCCACGCCCAGCGTCAATAAGGCTCGCAGTGTCGAGCGAGACCATCCACAATTGCCCAATCAACAACGCGCCAATAGCAACGGACAAACACACGGTGATAAATCGCAGAAATCGGACCATATCGAGGCTCATGCAGCAACGTGATAGCGTGACACGGTATATCACATTCCCAAGGGACCTTGAGTGTCATTTTCACCATCAGCCATGAACGACAAGCCCTTTGAGTGTGATGCAACGGCATTGCAAGATCAGCTCAACGAGTCTATCGGTCATCGGGCACGCGTTGAGTGTGTCGAACGCCTTACGTCAACAAATGCGGTGCTCAAGCGAGACGCATTAGAATCACACGACACGTTTTTACTGGCAGGGCAGCAGAGCTTGGGTGTGGGCCGTCGTGGCAGCGTCTGGCAGAGCCCGGCTGAAGGTAATCTCTACTTGTCGTATTGCTTTCATACTGAAACGTCACTGGCTGATTTGAGTCTTTTACCGCTCGCTTTTGCGCTTGCGATTGCCGACCGGGTTGAGTCGGAGTGGGCGATAGACGTCAAAATAAAGTGGCCTAACGATCTTTTTGTCGGAGGCGAAAAGTGTGGCGGTATTTTGCTTGAGACGGTCAGTCTGCCTGGTGATTCAGCTAACCAGCGCACCGCAGTCATCGTCGGTGTTGGAATCAACGTGGCGAGCCACCCGAGTTACCAGTCGATCGATAGGCCGGCAACGGCGCTGCAAGCGCACGTCGATGCTCCCGTGTCCCTCTCGCGTATTGCGCTCCTGGTCATGACCGCAATCGTCGAGGTTTGCCGCTTGGAGACGACACAGGTGCGTAGACGATTAGCGCTGGACTGGCCGCGTCGCGACCTATTGCTGAACCTGCCTGTGAGCGTTCCGGTATTGGGTGATGGTATTGGCATTGCGCGGGGGTTGTCAGTCGACGGTGGCTTACATGTTGAATTTCGGGGTGCGCTTGAGACGGTGTACGCTGGCGAGGTGACACTCGGACATGTTGAGAGTAAGGAAGGCGGTTCTGAATGAACATACTGGTTGACGTGGGCAATACCTCGATAAAATGGCAGTTCCGCGAGGGCCAAAAGGTTGTTCGTACAGAGGTAGGGGACCTTAACTCCCTCGAGGCGCAGCTTGCGTTACGCGACGACTTGTCCACTGCCACTGCAGCAGTCTCATGCGTTCGCGATGAGGCGTTTGCGTGCGAACTCCAGACGCTGTTCACGGCGGCGGGCTGTACGTCAGTGCATTTTGTGAGCAGTGTTGCGGAGTTTGCAGGCTTAAAAAATGCGTACGCATTACCCGATTCCCTTGGTGTGGATCGGTGGCTTGCCCTGCTGGCAACTCGCGCTCGCGGGCACAACACATCGCTTGTGATCGATGCAGGGACGGCTTGTACGATCGACGTGATGTCTCAGGGTAGCCATGTTGGAGGGTATATCTTGCCCGGCGTTGGCCTGGCGCGGGAATCGCTCATCGCGAATACGGACAAAATTCGATTTGATGACACTGTTCAGGCCAGTCTCATGCCCGGAACGACGACAGCGGCCTGCGTTTCGTCGGGTGCATGGCTCATGACCTATGGGGCGGTTAACGAGATTATCCGTCGATTTCCGGAGGCGACCGTCTTTTTAACGGGCGGCTCCGCCAAAGAGCTCCTGGCTTTGGGCGTCGAAGGCGAGTGGGTGACCGATCTCGTATTCGAGGGTTTAGATTTTTGGCTAAATGGGGCTTGACCTGAGCGCGCCTGTTGACGATCATGTGCGCCCTTCGTGATGGCCCGTCCATCTAACGTCTAGCTGGCGTAGCTCAGTAGGTAGAGCATCTGATT
>JAQXEB010000131.1 GCA_029251065.1 Luminiphilus sp. | reverse complement strand
TTCTTGCGCAACTCGACGAACTCTTCGATGTCCATGTGCCATGTTTCAAGATAGGCGCAGACTGCCCCTTTGCGTTTGCCGCCCTGGTTCACGGCAACCGCCGTGTCGTTCACCACCTTTAAGAATGGAACGATCCCTTGGCTCTTACCATTGGTGCCTTTAATGTAGGCGCCCAGTGCGCGAACGGGTGTCCAGTCATTCCCCAAGCCGCCCGCAAACTTTGACAGCATCGCATTGTCTTGAATCGCACCATAAATACCGTAAAGGTCGTCGGGCACCGTTGTGAGATAGCAAGAGCTCAGCTGTGGCCGCAATGTGCCGGAGTTAAACAGTGTCGGCGTCGAACTCATGTAGTCGAACGATGACAGCAGCTGATAAAACTCAATTGCGCGCGCGTTTTTATCATCTTCTCGAGTGGCTAGACCCATTGCAACGCGCATGAAGAACAGCTGGGGTAACTCAAAGCGAACGTCGTTACTGTGAATGAAATAACGGTCGTACAGTGTTTGGAGGCCTAGATAGCTAAATTGAAGGTCTCTTTCAGGCAGTATCGCATCGCCCAGCCGGTCGAGATCGTATTCGGCTAAATTGGGCGCCAGTAATTCGAGCTCAATGCCACGACTAATGAATGACTTCAGTGCCTGTGGGTAATACGTTTCCATGTCGCTCTGTGTTGCAGAGTCCGCGACGTTTAAGAAACTCAAGCCTTCTGCCCGAAGATTGTCGAGCAGTAACCGCGCCGCTGCACTCGAGTAATTTGGCTCCTGCTCGATCATGGTACGCGCTGTGATCACCAGCGAGGTACTCAGCTCGTGCTCTGTCACACCGTCATAAAGATTTTTGAGGGCCTCATCGATGATGGCCGCCTCGCTGACGTCACTGAGGTCCATGCAGGCCTCTGCCACAATGGTTCGGATACGCTCGATATCGAGTGGTTTCGTGTTTCCGTCAGCCCCAACAACATTGATGGCGCCAGCCGCAGCCTGAGACTCGGGTGATAGCGCTTCTTTATCTACGCGCGCCTGTCGCCTCGACTCTCGGTAAATCACGTAGTCGCGTGCCGTTAAATGTTCCCCCGCTCGCATGAGTGCGAGCTCGACTTGGTCTTGAATATCTTCAATGTGAATCGTTCCACCCGAGGGCATGCGACGCTTAAAGGTACCCACTACCTGTGCGGTGAGCTTGGCAACCGTCTCATGAATTCGAGTGCTTGCTGCCGCGGTACCGCCTTCAACTGCGAGAAAGGCCTTTGTGATGGCGACCGATATTTTGCTGTCTTCGAAGGACACAACGGTGCCATTACGTTTAATGACACGCATTTGCCCCGGCGCTGTTGCTGCCAGTCGCGTTTGGCTGGGCGTGCCTGTAATAGGGGGGGTCGCGGGCGTTGTACTGCTCACCGATTCACTGCCTGTCTGCATTTTATGGTCACCTCAAACTGTTTTTTTCGCGGGCTCGCAACCGGCCTGCCGTGTGGTGTCTATTATCGTACTTCTTACCACATGTTGGGGTTGCTTAGTGTTCTGGACCCAAGATAGGGCGGTCTGGGTCCGAATGCAAGTCTAAAACCCGGCGGATTTCTTGTGGATAAGATGTGGTGATTTTAGAAGTTAGTGCTTACTAACAAGGGAGGGTGCAAAACACGGTTAGCAAATAACCCACAGTGATGAGCTGCGAGTGTCACATCAGTGCAGTAAATCCACCGTGTTGAGTCGGTCTGAGTTTCTCGTGTTATTTGTGTAACAAGAACTCGATGAGGGCTTTTTGTGCATGCAAACGATTTTCGGCTTCATCCCAGATCACGGACACCGGATCATCCATAAGCTCAGCAGTGATTTCTTCACCGCGATGCGCGGGTAGGCAGTGCAGGTAAAGCGCCTCTGGGTCGGCGAGACCTAACAGCGGGCGGTTCAGTTGATAGGCCTCGAGTGCTTTGATTCGTGCATCTGCCTCTGACTCCTGCCCCATAGACGCCCATACGTCAGTTACTAAAAGGTGTGCGCCAGCAACCGCGCGCTCAGGATCTGACTCGATCGAGACGTGGTCACTCGCTTGGCGCAAGACCTCGGCGGAGGGCTCAAAGCCGGGAGGACAGGACACGGTCAGTTTGAAGTCCAGTATCTTTGCCGCGTTAATGTAGGACTGACACATATTATTTCCATCGCCAAGCCAGCACACGGTTTTGCCGCGCATATCGCCGCGGTGCTCGAGCCAAGTCTGCATGTCCGCGAGCAATTGGCAGGGATGAAAGTCATCAGTTAGTGCATTGATAACAGGCACCTGCGAGTTGGCGGAAAATGCTTCGACGTCGGCGTGCTGATAAGTCCGAATCATGACGATGTCGACCATAGACGATATGACTCTTGCAGTGTCGCTAATAGGCTCTCCGCGACCCATTTGCGTCTCGCTCGACGACAGGAACATGGCGCTTCCTCCGAGCTGACTCATCCCTGCTTCAAAGGAGACTCGTGTGCGCGTTGAGGCCTTCGCAAATATCATGGCCATCACTTTGCCGGGGAGTGTTGCGTGTGCCGTGCCGCTACGCTTGAGTGTTTTGAGCGTTGATGCGCGAGCGAGAATCGCGAGCAGTTCGTCTCTAGAGAGGTCATTGAGCGTCAGAAAGTGGCGAGGAGTATTCATTGGGCCTGTCCTTTATCGTCTTTAAGCGCATTCAAAATATCCGCAATCGTTGCGCCGACCATGCGCGCGTCATCGAGGTTCATCACGAGTGGTGGCAGCAGTCTTATGGTGTTCCCACCCGCGACGTTGACCAAGACTCGACGGTCCAGCGCCATTTTGACGAGATTTGTGGTCGCTACTGTGGGTTCAATACCGATCATCAATCCGATGCCTCGTCGGTCACGCACAAGCGCCTGATCTGAGAGCTCGGCGTCCAAGCCCTCAAAAATGGCATCGCGAATTTTATCGGCACGATTCCAAAGTTGCTCACTACTGAGTGTGTTGATGACGGCACTGGCCGCCGCACAACAGATGGGATTGCCGCCGTACGTGGTGCCGTGGTCGCCAGCGATCAATAACTCTCTCGCTCGATCTCGGGTCATACACGCGCCAATTGGCAGGCCGTTACCCAACCCTTTGGCGGTGGCTAAAATATCAGGCGTTATCCCAAGGCGCTGAAAGACATAGAGCTCACCGCAGCGTCCGTTGCCCGATTGCACTTCATCGAAGCTCAGTAGCCAGTCTTTAGCATCGCAGAGTTCGCGGGCTCGGGTTAAGAACGATGGACTTAGCGGCCATATACCGCTCTCGCCCTGTATCGGCTCGACGTGAATGGCAACAATGTCGTCGCGGTTTTTGGCAAGCAATTCCAAAGCATCGATATCGTTACGCGCAATTCGAATGAATCCCGGCAGTAGTGGTTTGAATGACTCTTGTATCGCGGCATTCCCGGTCGCGGAGAGTGCGCCCATCGTTCTGCCGTGAAAAGCACCCTCAAGAACGATGATCTGGGGTGTATCTATGCCCTTCTTACGGCCGTGTCGACGCGCAACTTTAATCGCCGTCTCATTGGCTTCGGCACCCGAGTTACAAAAGAAAACGTTTTCCATACCGGTGAGCTGCGTTAGCTCTGCCGCCAGACGCTCCTGTTGAGCAATGCCGTAAAGGTTAGATGTGTGAATGAGGGTTTCGGCTTGTTCTTGAACGGCACGCGTTACGTTGGGGTGAGAGTGCCCTATATTCGTCACCGCAATCCCTGAGAGCGCGTCAATATACTGCAGGCCTTTTTGGTCGAATAAGTACGCACCATCGCCAGAGGCAAAGGAAACGGGTAATCGACCGTAGGTCGGCATGATCGCTGACATGAGAGAAACCTTTTAATTCGACGATGAAAGACTAACGGCGAGCCGCTTTCTGGTAAACTCTCTCGCTTGATTCATTTACTATCAGAAATACACAGCGTGGAGATTAGCAATGGACATTATGGAGACCATTAAGGATCAGATCGAGGGCAATCGTGTAATCCTTTATATGAAAGGCTCCCCAAATCAGCCGCAATGCGGATTTTCGGCGCGCACTGTGCAGGCGCTTATGGCTTGCGGGCAGAAATTTGCCTACGTCGATATTCTGAGTAATCCTGAGATAAGAGCCAATCTTCCTACTTACGGCAACTGGCCGACGTTTCCTCAGCTCTGGGTGGATGGTGAGCTGATCGGGGGATGCGACATCGTCTGCGACTTGGGCGATAGCGGCGAGTTGAGCGAGATCATTGTTGGGGAGGGTGGCTCCGAGTCCTAAGCTCGAAGCCCCCCGAGTCTCAGCTGTCTGAGGGTTTCACGGTTTTCATGGCCGTTTGCAAGTAGTTCTGTTCGCCGACCCGATCCATGAGGGACAATTGCGTCTCTAGCCAGTCGATGTGGTCTTCTTCGGCGTCGAGAATTCGCTTGGCAAGATCACGCGACACATAGTCTCCGACTTCTTCACAGCACTTCACAGTCGCCTTCAAGTCGTCATGGGCCACGTGCTCCAGCTGAAGGTCGCATTCGAGCATCTCTCTCGGGGTTTCACCGATCCGCAGCTTGCCAAGATCTTGCAGATTAGGGATGCCCTCGAGAAATAAAATCCGCTCGACGAGTTCGTCAGCGTGCTTCATTTCGTCAATCGACTCGTGGTACTCATGTTCTGCAAGTTCAGTTAGGCCCATATCCTTGTACATTTTAGCGTGCAGGAAGTACTGGTTAATCGCCACGAGCTCGTTGTAGAGAATTTTGTTGAGGTATCGAATAACGTCTGGGTTGCCTTTCATTGGGCCGACTCCGCTGTAGTTAAATTTCAAGCGGGACTATACCGAAATATTGGCATTTAAAAAAGTGTAACTTATTGTTTTATAAGGAAAAGATAATGTGAACGATTCGCAACCGCACTCGCATTTAGGACTGGCGGGCGGCCTGGATGTGCACGCCTCTGTGGACGGCCTCGCTGACAAGCGATTCTGCGAAGCATGAGCACTTACCACATTGTGTGGAACAGCCTGTGACGCGACTGACTTCGGCAAGCGAGCGAGCACCGGCCGCAACCTGTTCTCGGATTGCTCTGTCGGTCACGCCTTTACAGATACATACATACATATGAGAAACGTAATGTTAATGAGAACTATTGTCAACAATCAATTTGCATCATGCCGTATAATGGCGGGCAATCACTAGGGAGTTATTAGGGTGTCCATTCATCAGCACGTTACCGAGCTTGCTACGGCTGCAAAACACGCGTCTGTTTCGTTAGCCAACTCTCCGGTCTCAACTCGCAATGCCGCCCTTCAGGCCATTGCCCTTCAGGTTAAAGAGCACAAAACCGATCTACTGGCGGCGAACGCCGAAGATCTACTGAGCGCGAAGACGAAGGGTCTGGACTTTGCATTAATTGATCGACTTGAACTGACAGAGGCGCGCATCGAAGCAATGCTGACATCGTTGTCCATTGTTCAGGGGCTTTCTGATCCGATTGGTGGTGTCGAGGACTTAAGGGCCATGGAGTCAGGAATTCAAGTCGGGAAAATGCGCGTGCCTTTGGGACTCATTGGGATTATTTATGAGTCGCGACCCAATGTGACGATCGATGCGGCAAGCTTGTGTTTAAAGTCGGGGAACGCGGTACTGTTGCGGGGCGGATCTGAGGCGATTCGTTCTAACCTTGTGCTTGCGACCTGTATAAAAGCGGGGCTTGCAGAGGCTGGGTTCCCGGAGGAGGTGGTTCAAATTATCGATACCACCGACAGAGCGGCCGTCTCCGCGCTTGTAGGCTTGAGTGGCTTGGTTGATATGGTCGTGCCGCGCGGAGGCAAGGGGCTCATCGAGCGAGTCGCTGCCGAGGCCACGGTACCCGTACTCAAACATCTGGATGGTATCTGCCACCTCTATATCCACTCAGAGGCCGATGTGTCGATGGCGACTGAGCTCACTGTGAATTCGAAGACCCATCGTTACGGCACGTGCAATACGATGGAGACCTTGTTAGTCGACGCTCAGGTTGTGTCAATGCTGCCCAGTATTGCAGCGCCATTGGTGGCGAAGGGCGTTGAATTGCGGGGTTGCGATAAAACGTGCGCAATTTTGTCTCAAGCGTGTAATCCGGCTTCTGAGGAAGACTGGGTGACGGAGTACTTGGCGCCGATTTTGTCGATTAAGGTTGTCGATGATTTCGAGCATGCGATTAAGCACATCTCGACGTTCGGCTCCGGACACACGGACGGCATTGTCACAGCGTGTCACGCGAGTGCCATGCGTTTCCTCCGCGCGGTCGATTCCAGTTCAGTAATGGTCAATACATCAACCCGATTTGCCGACGGTTTTGAGTACGGGTTGGGTGCGGAAATTGGCATTTCCACGGACAAAATTCACGCGCGTGGGCCCGTCGGTCTCGAGGGCCTGACGAGCCAGAAATACGTGGTTCTGGGTAATGGCCAAACACGGCGTTAATCATCGCATAGGCGTCATGGGGGGGAGTTTCAACCCGGTCCACTGCGGTCATTTGAGTGTTGCCAGCGATGTTAAGGCAGCACTTAAACTCGATCGTATGGCGCTCATGCCTGCTGCGCAGTCCCCGCTTAAAGGCGTGCACTCGGTCAGCGCCGAACATCGTGCGGCGATGTTAGAGCTGGCAGTAGCGCCTCACCCGGAGCTCGACCTCGATTTGAGGGAGCTCAGTCGAAAAGGGCCGTCTTACACCATCGACACGCTTAAAGAGTTGCGCGAGGCGCTGGGTCTGCAGGCCTCACTGCATTTCATAATGGGAGACGATTTACTCCCGTCGCTTACGCGGTGGTCGCGTTGGCAAGAGATCCTCCACTACGCACACGTGGTCGTCGTCAGTCGCCCAGGTACTTTTCCGACGGTACCGGAGACAGTGGCGGCATGGTGGAGTCACCACGAAATGTCGCTGGATGCGTTACATCAGTCACCGTGTGGGGGGGTGTCACGTGTAGAATGCTCACTCGTTAATGTTTCATCGACAGCAATTAGGACGGCTATTGAGTTAGGCAGTCCCGTGTCAGAGGTGATTCCAGACTCCGTTATAGAGTATATTACCCAACACAACCTTTATGCTGTTCCAAGCCAAACTGAGGCGAATCCTTGACCCCGATAGACTCTACCATCACCGACCTCGTGGTCGATGCCCTCGATGATCTCAAAGCCGTTGACACCAAAATTGTGGATGTACGTGACTTAAGCTCCGTGACGGACTTCCTTGTCGTCGCCAGTGGCAATTCCTCTCGCCATGTAAAGTCGCTGGCCGATAACGTGGTGGTCAAGGCGAAGGAGGCCGGTTGTTTTCCCTTGGGTGTTGAAGGAGAACGCGATGCAGACTGGGTGTTGGTGGATTTGGGTGACGTGGTCGTTCACGTCATGCAGCCTGCTGCACGCAGTTTTTATGATTTGGAGCGACTCTGGTCGGGCGAGCCCGAACTGACTGCACCGCAAGACTACGGCTCCGAGGTCTGGAACTGACCCATGCGTGTCATTGCCATCGGCACCCGTATGCCCGGTTGGGTGACCGAGGGCTCTGATGAGTATCTCAAGCGCATGCCACGAGAGTTATCGGTTGAGTGGGTAGAGCTTTCCGCGTCGAAACGCACCCGCGATACTGCAGAGCTTCGTATGCTGGATGAAGCCTCAGCGATTGAGCGGCGGTTAAAGCCCCAAGAGCTTATTGTGGCGTTAGATATCGATGGGAAGTCCGTGTCCACTGAAAGTATTGCTGACGCACTGTCCTCCTGGCAGGCCGAAGGGACAAAGGTTGCCTTCATTATTGGAGGCCCTGACGGGCTGCATCCGACACTCAAGGCGCGGGCCGTCGCGCGATGGTCCCTGGGACGCATCACCTTGCCACATCCCCTAGTACGGGTGATTCTTGCAGAGCAGCTTTATCGGGCGTGGTCTATTAATGCGGGACACCCTTATCATCGAGCGTAAAAAGAATGCGTATGGCAGAGTGATGTCGGGTCGCAGGATTGAATCTTAATGGTACGTCAGCTAAACCAGATGCAGGATTGGGCACGCGAAACTCGCATCATTCACGGGCGAATTGTCGTGTTGGCGCTGATGATGCTGGTGATCATGGTTGGACTGTTGTACCGCTACTTCGTTCTACAGGTCCTCCAAAACGATCAATATCGCGCCCAGTCTGATCGAAATCGTATTGCTGTTCGAACCGTTGCGCCAACACGTGGTGTTATTGTCGATCGAAATGGAAGTCTTCTTGCTATAAACCAACCCTCGTTTACGCTCGCGATTACGCCTGAGCGCGCTGATGATTTAGCACAAACGCTAACCACCTTGCGCGATCTCCTAGGTCTGTCTGATCAAGACGTTGCGCTTTTTTTAGACGCGCGGAAACGTCGCCGAGCCATGAGCCCGGTCCCCATTAAGTATCGACTCTCGGATGAAGATCGTGCCCTGATTGCGGTGAATAAGCATCGCTTATCTGGGGTGTCTGTGGCATCGGAATTGACCCGTTTTTACCCCGAGGGGGACCTCGTGGGTCATGCGCTCGGCTACGTTGGCCGCATTGGCATTGACGATGTCGATGACACAAAAAAAGACGAATATCGTGGGATTACCCACATTGGCAAAGTCGGACTTGAGGCCTATTACGAAGACGTCCTCAAAGGTGGGCTGGGTGTTAGTCGAGTAGAAACTAATGCTCGTGGCGTCGAACTGGACGTCATTGATCGGATTGAGCCGATTGCCGGATCTGAGCTCTCCTTGCACCTTGATCTTGGACTGCAGAGAACCGTGGCTCAAGCAATGGGTGACATGCGCGGTGCGGTGGTGGCGATCGACCCCACCAATGGCGGTATTTTGGCGGCCTTTTCAAACCCGCGATACGACCCTAATAAGTTCGTCAACGGCATCAGTTTTGACGATTACGCGGTGTTACGAGACTCGCGCGACTCACCACTGCTTAATCGCGTGATTCAGGGTCAATACCCGCCGGCATCAACTATTAAACCCATGCTGGGCCTTCAGGGCCTAAACCAAAATGTGATTAGTATTGATACGCGCATCGCGGACCCGGGCTGGTACTCGCTTCCGGGGGACCCTCGCAAATACCGCGATTGGATTCTCCGCCTGCGCGGTACGGGGCATGCGGACGACATGAATTTAAGGGAGTCAATCGCGCAGTCCTGTGATGTTTATTTCTACGATCTCGCGCATCGGCTGGGCATTGACGCACTTGCCGAATCGCTCGATGGTTTTGGTATCGGAAGTTTAACGGGTGTCGACCTACCCAGCGAAAAGCGAGGCATATTGCCTAGTTCCGAGTGGAAAAAACGAGTGATCGGCAGCAATTGGTACGGCGGTGAAACGTTGATTGTCGGTATTGGTCAGGGCTACATGCTGGCAACGCCCCTGCAATTGGCGGTGGCGACCAGCGCCTTGGCAACCCGTGGAACTGCTTATAAACCCAAATTAGTCGCCTCGGTTGCGGGGGTTGCACTGCCGCTCGAGCCGTTGCTTGACGTTACTGCGCCAGCAGACTACTGGAACGAGGTCGTTGCAGGCATGGTCGATGCGGTGTTTTCACCCCGCGGAACTGCTGCTGGAATGCGCACGGGAATCACCTATAGCGTTGCGGGAAAGACGGGCACCGCGCAGGTGGTCGGTATTGCTCAAGACGCCACCTATGATGAGGCTATTTTGTCAGAATACCAGCGCGAGCATGGTTGGTTTATCGGGTTTGCGCCTGCAGATAATCCTGAGATTGTAGTTGCGGTTTTAACCGAAAATACAGGGGGTGGCAGCGCCGCATATCCTGTGGCGCGAGCCATGCTCGATTACTGGATGAAACAAAATGAGCAATGATTTTTCCCGCAACGCGCACGTGTCGTCTCGCGAACTTGGATCGCGCACGCGCATTTTGCATGCGCTTCACATTGACCCCTGGCTCCTCCTCCCACTGGTTGCACTCAGTGTGAGCGGGTTGTTTGTTCTCTACAGCGCAAGTGGTCAATCCGACACAATGTTGATGACGCAAATTCGTAATCTGGGCGTAGCTTTTTTTGTCCTCCTGGTCACTGCGCAGTTGAAGGTGGCCACATTAAAAGGGGTATCCCCTTATATTTTTTCGATCACGGTCGCGTTGTTGATGGGTGTCGCGTTCTTTGGTGTCGGTGCAAAAGGCGCTCAACGATGGTTGGATCTTGGTTTCATTCGATTTCAGCCGTCAGAGGTGATGAAAGTAGCAATGCCGCTCGCGGTGGCCTGGTGGCTATCAAAAAAAGCGTTATCCCCTGCGCGACGTGAACTATTGATTGCATTTCTGATGGTTGCGCTGCCCTCACTATTGATTCTTGGACAGCCTGACCTGGGGACATCCTTATTGGTTGCTATCAGTGGGTTGTCGGTGATCTTCATGGCAGGCATTCAGTGGCGCTATATTCTGTCGATGTTGTTTTTGACAGGCCTGTCGATTTGGCCCGCGTGGCTGTTCGTCCTGAAGGATTATCAAAAGCAACGAGTGCTGACCTTGTTCAACCCGGAGTCCGATCGACTGGGTGCCGGATGGAATATTATTCAATCTAAAACGGCGATTGGTTCTGGGGGATGGGAAGGGCTAGGTTGGACACAAGGGAGTCAAGCGCAGTTGGATTTTCTGCCTGAGGGACACACCGACTTCATTATCGCCGTACTGGCCGAGGAGTTCGGGTTTCGCGGTGTGGCATTACTCTTTTTGCTCTATGCCATTATTTTGGTGCGCGGGCTCATTATTTCGTGGCAGGCGCAGTCTAGCTTCGCGCGACTCCTTGCAGGCGCTTTAATTGCGACGTTCTTTTTTGGGCTCATCGTTAATCTTGGTATGGTTTCTGGACTGTTACCCGTCGTGGGTGTTCCCTTGCCTATGGTGAGTTGGGGCGGAACTGCCATGGTGTCTATGATGATTGCGTTTGGCATGTTAATGGCCATTTCAACCGAACATTCGGTAACACAGGCGATGCGATAACGGCGGCAACCTGATGGTAAGTACAAAAATGCTTTAACTGGGAGCGGAGGGGAAAGTGATTCGACAAACGGGATTTTTATTGGCGGTCTTAATGGGCGTTGTACCTATGAGTGCTGTCGCAGATTACAGCAGTCATCCGAGCGCCGCGGCCCTTGCTGATCGCGTGTCGGCACGCGGTGTCGATCGCTCGTGGATCGATGCGGTGCTTGCTGAAGCGACAAAACAAGACAGTATTCTCAAGGCAATCGCGCGTCCTGCTGAGAAGAGTAAGCCGTGGTCAGCCTACCAAGATATCTTTTTAACTGACCGACGTACTCAAGAGGGCGTGGCGTTTTGGCAGTCCAATCGGGCTGCGCTCGACCGTGTTTCAGCCGAAACTGGCGTGCCTGCGGAGATCATTGTCGCGATTATTGGCGTTGAAACTTACTACGGGCGCATCACAGGGAGTTATCGTGTAGTTGATGCGCTTTCAACACTCGCGTTCGATTATCCCCGCCGTTCCAAGTTCTTTACCAAAGAACTCGAGATCTTTTTGGAGCTGGCCTACCGAGGCGAGCTGCCTGTGGGTGAGCTCAAGGGGTCTTATGCCGGCGCTATGGGTCTGGGCCAATTCATGCCATCGAGTTATCAGGCATACGCCAAAGACTTCGAAGGTGATGGCGTGATCGATATTTGGACCAATCCCCAAGATGCGATCATGAGTGTAGCGAATTATTTTGTGGCTCATGGGTGGAGGCCGGGCGAGGACGTTATCACTGCTGCGAGTTTCACAGGCGATGCCTCCCTATTTGATGCCGGATTGAAGCCCAAGATGAGTATTGCTGAGGTTGCCCAGCAAGGCCTTGTCCCTCTTCAAGAGGTGACTGGGAACGCGTTGGTTACCCCGATTAAATTTGAGGGAAAGCAGGGCGATGAATATTGGGTGGGCCTTCACAACTTTTACGTGATCACTCGTTACAATCACAGCGCCATGTACGCGATGGCGGTGCATCAGCTCAGCGGGGCACTTCGGGCACGCATGTTGTGAAAGGCGGTTACGCGGCGCTTGCACTTGTTTTTTTAGTGAGTTGCCGCGGCGCTCCCCCAGTTATTTCAGATTATCAGCCGCCCCCGATTTCAGCGGCTGCCGTGCTCGACGCTGTGCCAACGGCAGATCCTATTTTACCTGTCGGAAACAAAAGCCCGTATGAGGTTTTTGGTCAGCAGTATGCGGTGATGGTTAGTGCTAAAGGCTATACAGAGGAGGGAATAGCGTCCTGGTACGGTATGAAGTTCCAAGGCCGTGCGACGTCCAACGGCGAGAGGTTCGATGTCTATAAAGCGACGGCAGCTCACAAAACCCTTCCGTTACCCTCCTACCTGCGCGTGACAAATTTAGACAACGGGACGTCCATGATCGTTCGAGTTAACGATCGCGGTCCTTTTGTCGACGATCGTCTCATTGATCTCTCCTATGGCGCGGCTGTCCGCTTGGGTTTTGATCAGCAGGGCACGGCGAGGGTTCGTCTGGAGCACATCGACATGGTGGGAAGAGACGATTGGCGTGAGCATCACGGGAAGGGCTATCGTCGACTTCAGGTGGGTGCGTATCAAAGTATGGCGGCGGCGGATTCGATTGCGCGCAATGTACGTGCGGCGATCGGCAGCGATATCTTGGTGGAGGTGACGACCGTTAAAGAGGGCGCGGACGAGGTTTATCGTGTTCGCTTAGGCCCGGTTGGGAAAGCCGAAGATCTGGATGATGTTCAGGCGCTCTTGGATCAAAATGGTTTGCCCAAGGGGCGGCGTTTGCCTTGAGCGGTTTGGGCGTTGAGTTGGTACACTAGTGCGCTGGGATTGGGGCAGTAGGATGAAGGAAATGATGCGGTTGAGTAACTTTCGATTTTTGTTGGCTTGGGGCTTAGCGCTGTGTATGCCGTCGGCGATGGCCGCAGTACCACCACCGCCAAAACTGCCGGCAGATGCTTACTTCCTTGTGGATGCGAGTACCGGAAAGGTGTTGGTCGACCATAAGGGCGATTTATCCCTCCCGCCCGCAAGCTTAACCAAGATCATGACCGGTTATGTGCTCGCAGACGAGGTCGACTCAGGACGTGCCTCTCTGAGTGATATTATTTCGGTCAGTCGAACCGCTTGGTCACAAAATCCCACTTTCAAAGGGTCATCCTTAATGTGGATTGAGCCTGGGAAACCGGTCAGTCTTGCGGATCTGGAGCGAGGTGTCGTGATTTCTTCGGGAAACGATGCATCGGTCGCTGTGGCCGAGCACCTTGCTGGGACGGAGGCTAGTTTTGTCGATGTCATGAATCAGCTGGCGGACGAGCTTGGGCTGGATAATACTACCTACCGAAACCCTCACGGCTTGCCTCACCCCGAGCACAGAACAACCGCCCGAGACCTTGCAACACTCTCGGTCGCATTAATTAATAATCATCCTGAGCATTACAAGATTTACAAAGAACAGAGCTTTACCTACAACGGTATTAAGCAATACAACCGCAACAGTCTGTTGCGTTCTGACTCATCCGTCGATGGCCTGAAGACTGGGTATACCAGCGAGGCCGGATATGGTCTCGTCGCCTCGGCGCAACGCGAGGGTATGCGCCTTGTATCGGTCGTACTCGGCAGTGCGAGCAAGCGAACACGTGCCTCTGAAAACAGCAGTTTGTTAAACTACGGTTTTCGCTTCTTCCAGAATTTGCGCCCGCTCTCCGCAGAAGTCACGTTAATTGAACCCCGGGTTTGGAAAGGGGCGAGCGAGCTTGTCCATGCGGGTGTCTTAGAGTCGGTCGTGTTGACGGTTCCCCGGGAGCGCACTGAGGCCGTGGTAAAGGTCGTCGCGCTGGAGCAACTCGAAGCACCGCTTGCGCGGGGAGATGAAATTGGAACAGTGAGTATTGTCCGGGGCGCTGAAGTACTCTTTGAAACCCCACTGTTAGTGCTAGAGGACGTCCCAAGTGGCGGCTTTTTTAAGCGTTTATTCGATGCATTAATACTGTGGTTTCAGAATTTAGTCGGATGATTTATGCAGGATGATTTATGCAGGATAAAGAAGCGCCAAAGATAGAGTTTCCCTGTCGTTATCCGATCAAAGTGGTGGGGCGTTCAACCCCTGACTACGCGACCGCAATTCGAGCAATTTTTGAGCGACACACAACAGGGCTTATCGACAAGGACATTGTCACCAAGAGCAGTCGTGCGGGCACGTTCGACTCGATCACGTTCACCATTACGGCCACAGGAACGGACCAACTGGAGGCGTTGCACAAGGAGCTTGTTGCCTCAGGTCGTGTGTCGATGGTGATTTAAACCGTGTTTGTCCGGAACTTAGGGAATGTAGATTATCGTCCGACGATCGAGGCGATGAAAGCGTTTACAAAAGCGCGTGGGAGTGAAACCCCCGATGAGTTGTGGGTGTTAGAGCATCCGCCCGTGTTCACGCAGGGTATTGCGGGCAAAGAAGAGCACCTCTTGTCACCGGGCGACATTGAAGTGGTTCAAACCGATCGAGGGGGCCAGGTGACTTACCATGGTCCCGGGCAGATTGTGATCTATGTGCTCTGCGATATTCGGCGTGCGAAGATTGGTGTCCGGCAGCTGGTGTCTGCATTGGAAAGCGCCATTATTGATTTTCTGTTGACGCACGGTATTGAGGCTTTGGCGGACCCCAAGGCTCCGGGGGTGTACGTGTCGGGTGAGAAAATCGCTGCACTGGGTCTTAAGATCAGCCGGGGGTCGAGTTACCATGGGTTGTCGCTGAACGTCGATCCGGACTTAAGCCATTTTGGCCGTATTAACCCCTGCGGATACGCGGGCTTACAGGTCACCTCGTTGTCCCGAATTTTAGGGGATGCCTGCCCCTCTCAAGGACAGGTTGCCCACGAATTAGTGCAGCATTTACGCGCAAATCTTCCGCTTCTATAAAACAGATGCTGCGTTAACTGGCATAATCCGCCGCGTCACTGGAGGACTCATGTCAGAAACCGACAATGCGATAAACGCTCGCCGTACATTCGCCATTATTTCGCACCCCGATGCAGGTAAGACGACCATTACAGAAAAGCTACTCCTTCTTGGATCTGCGATTCAGGTTGCCGGGTCGGTTAAAGGAAAGCGCGGGCCTCACGCCACATCGGACTGGATGACGATGGAGCAAGAGCGGGGAATCTCGGTAACGTCTTCGGTGATGCAATTCCCGTATCG
>JAQXEB010000130.1 GCA_029251065.1 Luminiphilus sp. | reverse complement strand
CTAACCGCATTACTGTATCGGCACCAGAGCACCCTAGCGCTAAAGGCAATAACGCCTTATTAACGCCCGCAAAGTCTCGACAGCAGGCTGAATCTGGTCGAGCGGCAGGTACTCATTAGGTTGGTGCGCAACGTCAATAGATCCGGGCCCCATGACAATGGTTTCGAGACCCAGTGACTGGAGAAATGGCGCCTCTGTCGCGAAATTTACAGCGTCAGACACCTGACCCGACGCGTGCTCACAGGCAATCACTAAGTCGCTGTCCTTGGCTTGCTCGAACGCCGGAACGGGTTCAACTAACCGACGCATTTCAATATCAATACCGTGCAGTGCAGCAATCTCAACCAAGCGTGAATTCAGATCCCGCTCTACGTCTTGGTACTCAAGACCGGGCAACATGCGAACGTCGAAACTAAAATCCAGCTCCCCACAAATTCGGTTAGGGCTATCGCCGCCATGGACACACCCAAAGTTAAGGGTAGGGACAGGTACGGCCATGAGCTCACAGCGAAACTTCTGCGCCAACTCCTCGCGATAATTTGATAACACCGCCAGTAAAGTCGGTAAAGCGTCTATCACGTTGTTACCCAAGTCAGGGTCCGACGAGTGCCCGCTCCGACCACGCATCTTGACCCCTTGCATCATAATGCCCTTGTGCATTCGCATCGGCCTGAGGTCGGTAGGCTCTCCCACAACGGCAGCTCGAGCCCGTGGTAAGTAGTCCTTTGTCAGCGATCGAGCACCGCGCATGGTGCTCTCCTCGTCAGCGGTGGCCAGTAAATAAAGCGGTGCTTTAAAATCTTTTGGATCAAACGCAGCCGCCGCTTCCAACGCCACAGCGAAAAACCCCTTCATATCGGTACTGCCCAAGCCATACAAACGGCCGTCTCGCTCATCAAGCGTCAGTGGATCTGAATCCCAACCTCCCGCGTCAAATGGCACCGTGTCGGTATGGCCAGACAACACAAGACCCGAGGGCTGACCACCCGTCTCACAACAATCGCCCAAAGAAGCTATTAAGTTGGCCTTTGTGTTCGCCTCAGAGCCCAGCTCTTGAATCTCAACAGCCCAGCCATCACCCTCAGCGTACTCCGCAATATGATGAATCACCTTCCGATTACTGCTGTCCCAGCGTGGGTCGGGCGAACTGACAGAATCAGCCGCAACAAGTGCAGAGACCCGATGAATAATTTGCTGCTCACTGGTTGGCATAAACCCCTCTTTTTGAACCGCCGACCCTTAGGGTAGCCTCATCTTGATCCAGCGTCATCACACTTAAAACGCCACTAGATCGGTTATGCTGAGGTATGACAGAGCACTATCAAATTTCGTCGAAAACAAACCCAGACAGCGCGGGACTGACCATTAACGTGCTGCCACAAGGCGCGTCTATTACTGGAATGACGGTGCATCTCGCGGATATGACGAGAGACGTCGTACTCGGTTACTCGTCAGCCAAAGATTACGCGTCTGACCCATTTTACATGGGCTCAACCGTGGGACCGGTGGCAAATCGTTTGCGCGATGGGAAATTTTCAGTCGCGAGCGAGTCATTCGCCCTTGAGGTCAATGAGGTAGAGCGCGCCAACCTACTCCACGGAGGAGCTAAGGGGCTGCATCAGCAAACCTTTGAACCCGCGCCCCAGCGCGATGATCACTCGCTTGCGCTTTCTCTAGAACTTGCACATTTGGAAGACGGTTTTCCTGGCGATCGAACAATTACAGTGCGTTATGTCCTGGTCGATCCATTGAGCCTCCAGATCGATTTTGTTGCCACGACAAGTCAGCCCACGATCATGAACTTAGCCAGTCACCCCTACTTCAACTTAGGGGGACCTCTTAGTGACCACGAGCTAAAAGTGAACGCCAAGGCATTCAGTGAGGTTGATAATCGACTGTTGCCGACCGGTGCGCTGCATTCAGTCGTCGGGACAAGCCTGAACTTCCAAGAGTGGTGGACCCTGGGCAACACACCAGTCGATCACAACTTTGTTCTGAGTGGGGCCTCCACATTGCGGCATGCAGCGAGTCTGCGTCTCGCATCTTCAAACCTTCAACTCGACTGCCTAACGACACAGGCAGCGCTGCAAATTTATACCGGTGATGAGCTTTCGGCGCCGTTCACACCGCGCGCCGGTATCTGTTTGGAAGCTCAGGGGTTTCCGGACGCTCCCAATCAAGCGTTGGCGCCCAGCATCGACTTGATGCCGGGGCAGATTTATCGCCACCGAACACTTTATCGATTCGGTCACATCGCTGAAAAATAGGCTCTGCCTCGCGACACTAGTTAAAGTCGCGCTCGTCCCACCAAGGGAAAAATTCGGGCATATCACTGCTCACTTTTCCGGGATAACGTGCAGGCCGCTTCTCCAAGAAGGATTTAACCCCCTCTTTGGCATCCTCTGATTTGCCGGTGAAGTAAACGCCTCGCGAGTCTATTTGATGCGCCTCCATTGGGTGGTCGGCACCCAACATCTTCCACATCATTTGACGTGCCATCGCCACTGAGACAGCGGACGTCTCATGACAAAACTCGGCCGCCAACGCCCGAGCGGCGGGCAGAAGTTCATCTGCCCCGTAAACTGTCCTAACAAAGCCCCTCTCTAACGCCTCTTCAGCATTGAAAATGCGACCCGAAAACGTCCACTCTAATGCTGTGCTGATGCCAACAACGCGGGGAAGAAACCAGCTCGATGCCGCTTCAGGAACAATTCCTCGCTTTGAGAACACAAACCCGTACTTCGCATTTTCACTGGCCAGTCGGATATCCATCGCACACTGCATGGTGGCGCCTATTCCGACTGCCGGACCGTTACAGGCAGAGATCACCGGTTTTAAGCATTCGAAAATTCGCAGCGTGAGTAACCCTCCGCCATCACGAGGGATCTCGTCACTCTTAGGCTTGTAATTGAACGTGTCACCGCCGCCACCAAGATCCGCACCCGCACAAAATGCGCGTCCCGAACCTGTGAAAATAATCGCTTTTACGTCGTCATCAGCGTCGGCCGCATCGAGTGCCGCAATGACCTCGTCGCGCATCTCGTTATTAAACGCATTAAGCCGCTCTGGACGATTAAGTGTGATCGTCAGAATGCCATTGTCGACCTCGTAGAGTATCGTTTCGTAGTGCATTATTAGTGTTCTCCCTCAGCGAACTTGAGCCGCAGGCCACGCCTTATGTGTGCGGCGAACTTTAGTAAAAGATGTTTCTTCTAGGATCGAAGAATCGTTTCTAAGCGCTCAATGCACCCGTGCATACTCCCCTCAATAAAAGGCTCTATCGACACGGGTATGACTGATGCTTGCCACACCAGCCGGCAGCCCACCTCACTCGCCATAACCTGCACTCGCGCATGATGTGACTCCAGCGACCCGGGACTTTCAAAACATGAATACTCTAGCGTTCTCGTCTCATCGTCGTGCTTCAAAATTCGTTCTTTGATGGCTCCAGCACCCGGTAAAACGAGAGACCTCACCTCGCCATCAAAGGAGCAACTTTCCACACCCGGCACCCAATCGACTCGATCAGGTGTTCCAAGAATTTCCCAGAGCGCCTCAGGGGATGCCGCGAACTCATGATTGATCTCTATCGCCATTTTTTAACTACCTTTTGTGCCGTTAGCGGCCGAGGATTCACAGTATCGAAAAAAGCGGCTCGCCGGCAATGCGTCCGCGCTCTAAAATGACCGTATGATTTGTGCGAGACTCGCGCTAATCATCATTTGGGCCGTTACGCCACTCATCTCGAACAGGACGATATTATGGATCACATCACCATTTGGCATAATCCTCGTTGCTCAAAATCACGAGTAACGCTTGGTCTGCTGCAAGAAAGGGGGGTCGACCCGGTTCAAGTCAAATACCTCGAGAATCCACCAACGGACACTGAGCTCAGAGCAGCACTGATCGCACTTGGGATCACGCCGTTTGAACTGATACGCCGCAGCGAAGCTGTCTTTAAAGAACTGAACCTGTCGAAAGCCTCGACCGATGACGAACTTGTTTCCGCCATGGCCTCCCATCCGATACTGATAGAGAGACCCATCGTTTTTGCGGGAAAAAAAGCCGTTATTGGACGTCCACCAGAAAACGCGCTCCGCCTCTTAGACGACTAGATTTCAAGCAAAAGAATAGAGCAGGCATACACCTGTCTGTAAAAAAATCCGTCGCCGAAAATCGGCCAAACCGCTGGACGATCGTTAACGTCGAGCGTCTTCTATTTCGACCACTTCTACGACTGATTTGATGGCTTTGTTATAGTCGCTCTCGAGACCGTGCCGATGCCACTTAGTCAGCAGGCAAGTGATTTGCTTCTCAAGAAACCGCCTTTCCATCTTTAGTAACACGCAGCTCAGATTAGTATTATCCACTGCTTCCCCCAGGCGAGCTGGCGATTAAATGTTTGCCGCTCTGCTTTCACATTACTCCAATGTGGGGCTATATCCATCAATATCCACCTTTTTTTACGTCTACACACAATCATCCTGATACGGCCGACCCAGTATTTGAGGCGGGACTTGAGATGCAGCGCGATTGTCACGTTCGTGAAAATCGACCCCCGACCTCGCAAAATAGCGTGTTCACGAGTCTGCAAACTACGTACTCGGTGGTCAGACGGAACGAGCGTGCACCGACTCGGCCTTTAGTAACGACGCACAGGCCCAGGAAAAACCGTCAAACGGACCCAATCATCGCGGCACCGATGGAATCGACCTTGCCACGTCCTTGGGTACTGACTTACTTTGGTATCAATGTTGATAAGTTTTAAGGCTTTTTATGGCTCGGTTAACGATTGGTCTTTTTGCGCTTTTACTCCTTTTGGTTGCAGTGTTGCCCATCTTTGGCCTGAATTTGGTGGTCTTTATGAACCCTCGACTTGAACCCTTCGAGGCCGACTCTACAACCCTTTATCTTTTCGTAAATCGTTCAGCAGCCTATGCGTCCATAGCCTTCTTTGCCCTCAACTACCTGCGTCACAAACGACCGCTGTCCTCAGTCTCACCACTACTGGTTTTTTCCAATTCGTGCCTAATCTTTGGCCCTATTTACATAGCGCTGGCACCCGAATTTTACTGGACACAACTTGCGCCCCTGCCTCTCTTCGTCGGCCTGAGTGTATTTTTCTCAAGGCAGAACCAAAATGAATCGAAAAAAATATTCGTTGATCATTGGTAACCGAGCTTATCTATCGTTTTAAGCGCAGTTAGGCCTCTTCGGCGCCCGAAAAAAATATCTGCTCAATCGGCATTTCAAACAACCGCCCGATCTTAAATGCGAGGGGTAGGCTGGGATCGTATTTTCCTTTTTCAATCGCGTTGACGGTCTGTCTAGTGACATCGAGTGCTGCTGCTAAGTCGGCTTGCGTCCAATCTCGCTCTGCTCTCAATACCTTCAGCTTATTCCTCATTCGCTGGTCCGCCTTCGCCACAGCACGATGACCGCTACGATGTAGCTGACTCCTGTGACAAATAGAATATTAGTAGGCTGTGTATCCTCCAAAATACCCACCGATTCGAGGCTTCCATAGGTAACGGTCGCGATAAAGGTAACGCCCAACGTAATGGCCATCGCCTCGAGATGTGTTTGCTTTTGCAACTCATCCATACTCATCAGGTGTCTAAAGTTTGCCATCAGCATAATTATTCCCGCAATCAAGTTCAGGACGAGTGCAATCAACGTCAGGGTGATATCAAAGTCCCACCACAGCTTCGGGCCAAACCCCAAGACTGCCGTTGTCACCACCCAAGCGGTCGTGCATAAAAATAAGCTGCGGGACGACTGATTAATCCTCGTATTGAGATTTGTGCTGCTTTGTCTATTGCCACTCAAAGTTAAGCTCCTATTACATAAAGTTAAGTATGCTTTACATCATAAGCCAGGGTGAATCAAAAAGTAAAGCTCCCTTTACATCAAAAGCTCACGTTATATGAAAAGTCATCGTGAACGCTCATTTCCCCAGATCGGTCGCCGCCCTCACGCCTCAGTCTATGACGGTACTAATCATCGTCGTCCTCCACCGGAGAAAGGGTCTACGCTTGCCCCCTATCAGTGAGTCTAGTCTCGCTCGGCTATCGAGACTTCGGGAACGGAATTGCGCGGAAAAACGCTTGCCTCGACTATTGGTGCAGCTTTACTGTGCTCAACATCGAGCTCGACGGACGCTCTGTTGCGGCCAGAGCCCTCCACTGCCTCACGAAGAGCACACTGATATGTCGTTAATTATTCCCGCTATAAAGTATGAGCAGTGCCGATCCGCCATTGATTGGCTGTGTACTGTATTTGGGTTCGAGGCGCACTTTATCGTGGAGGGACCCGGTGACCAAGTGGCTCACGCGCAACTCACACTCGGCGAGCACATGATTATGGTCGGATCGACTGATAGGTCTGAGTTTGGCGTACTGAACATCCCCCCGGGTCATGTGGGGGGCAAGGTGACAACCAGCCTTTACGTCTGTGTTGAAGACCCGGATATACGCTTCGCCCATATTATTGCTGCTGGCGCTGAGATCGCCGTGGCGCTCCAAGAGGAGGACCATGGTGGCAAAAGCTTTTCCTGTCGAGATATAGAAGGCCATCTTTGGACATTTGGGAGTTACAACCCATGGACCCAATGAACACCGGCACACCATAAACGACTCAAAATTGCCCGTACTTCGGGAGACGCATCAACGTCTGAGTCTGGATTAAGCGCAACGCTCTGGCGATGCTGTTGGACAAGGAATTGATAACCGAGCCGTGACTACTGTCCTGCGACTGCTGTTGAAACTGGGTAGGAAGCCGCTCAGTAAAGTCCGCTGACTGGCTTTGCAATCATCAGCCAAGTTGCCGCTACCAATGGAAGGGTGCTGATGAGACCCCACATTAACCAGTGGCGTGAAAGTCTTCGGTACTCATCCCCAACATCATTCCCAGTGAAACTCCTTGCCAGGCGTGCTTGTCGAACTTGAATTGGTACAAGCAAAAAAAGCCAGATAACGCCGGCCACAACGAACAATATTTGACTCGCAAGCAACCAATGAAGGGTCAGCGGCCAGTCGGCATAAAAGACCATGAAATAGCCGCCCCCCATTAGCAGCAGTACGCCCCAAACAGTCATAGACCAATCCGTATAGGTCACTAGTTTTTGCGCAAAACTCAGTACTTCGGGTTGTTGAGTGCGGTCTGCAAAGTATTTCCAGATTGCGGTAACCGTAATGTTACCCATGAGCATGACCACACCCGTTATATGCAGAAACTTTGCGATTTCGTATGCCACAGCGCAATGACCCTTTCAAAATTTGATGCTGGAACGTCACGCAAGCCCAAAGGATCGCCGTTCCTCTCGAATCAGTAAGAGAAACAACAATATGAATGTGGACT
>JAQXEB010000129.1 GCA_029251065.1 Luminiphilus sp. | reverse complement strand
GTCCTCCGAATACCAACCCGATGCGATCAATCCGCAGGGGGTCGTGCTGACGCAACTGGCGGTTGCTGAGCAAATAGGGGGATGGGGCGAGTCTTTGGTGAGTATTTTCTTGGTGCTCTTTGCCACAACGACTATTGCCTATAACTGCTATTTGGGCGAGAACAGCATTGCCTATTTCGCTAATCGTCCCGCTTGGGCGATACCCGCTTTTCGCATTGCGGTGTTAGTGATGATTGCGTGGGCGTCAGTGCAAGACTTGGGCACTGTATTTAGCTCCTCGGATCTCACCATGGCGTTGTTGGCGATCACAAACTTGCTCGCGCTCTGGTACCTGGCACCGGTGGGTATGAAACTGCTTCGAGATTACGAGGCACAGCTGCGCGGCGGTGTATCGCCCGTATTCAAGCGTGAGACATTGCCGGATGAAAACATTGACGAGGGCAGCTGGTCTTGAGCGTTTTTGATCTCAATGTGCACTCCGCGACATCACTGGATGCGTCGCGGGTCAGCAGTCCGGATTTAGGGGCTGATCATCGTCGACGCAATGACCGCTCACGAACGACCGAGCGGTGTGTGTTGTGAGTACTTTAGCGAAACACATCGTCATTACCGGACCCACAGCAGGCATAGGGCGTGCTGCCGCATTGAGTCTTGCAGGACAGGGCGCACAGCTCACGCTTTTGTGTCGAAATCTCGACAAAGGCGCAGATCTCTCTGAGGCCATTGTGAGCGCAGGTGGGCTCAAGCCACATCTGGTGCAGATGGATATGGCGAGTCTCGACGGCGTTCGTCGTGCCGCGACAGCGGTTCTGGATCTGGGCCTTCCCATTGACGTGTTGCTGAACAATGCAGGCCTTATCAACTCTCACCGTAGGGAAACTCAGGATGGCTTTGAAGAGACACTCGCCGTCAATCATTTCGCCCCCTTTCTCCTGACGGGCCTATTGCTCCCGGCCATTCTCAAAGCCGCACCGGGCGCGCGGATCGTCAATGTGGCCTCAGGGGCGCACAGTTTTGTAAAAGGTATGGGATTTGACGATATTCAACTTGAGCGGCGCTATAAGACGTTTGAAGCCTACGGTCGCTCAAAATTGGCCAATATATTGTTCACCCGAACACTTTCGCAGCGACTTACTGGGAAAGGTGTCACCGTAAACTGCCTGCACCCGGGGGCTGTTGCGACCGATATAGGCAAACAGCATGGCGAGCTCATCGCGAAAATCATTCCGATTCTGTTAAAACCGTTTTTCCGAGGCCCTCAAAAAGGCGCCGAAACATCGATTTATCTGTGTGCCAACGAAGAGGTTTCAGATCAGACGGGCGGCTATTGGACTAACTGCAAGCTGACTAAAGTGAAGCCCTGGGCTGAGGACGATGTCGAGGCGCGCAGGCTCTGGGATTACACACAAGACACGCTTGGCTATGAGTACCCAACGCTCTAAGGACCAAGGGTTTACTGAGTTTCAGTCAGCTCAACGTCAAAGGATAAGGTTTTACCCGCGCGTTCGGTCTCTATCGTCGCGGTGTCACCCACACGGCGTTTTTCCATAATGGATAAGTAGTCTTCATTTGTTCGCACGGGCTGTCCATCGACACCGGTAATGATGTCACCCAGCACAATATCGTTACGGCCCACGCGACGTGCTCCCGTCATTCCGGCATCGTCCGCCGGGAAGCCACGATAGGTTCGTACAATGGGTACGCCCGTGATTTTGTTGCGTTTAATCCACGCATCTGATGCGCGTTCAATGCCCAGTACCGGCCTTAAAATTTTGCCATAGGCGATGAGCTGGGGAACGACCTCTTTGACCGTATTGACGGGAATGGCAAAGCCAATGCCTGCACTGGCACCGCTCGGTGAGTAGATTGCGGTGTTGACGCCCACCAACTGCCCCAGTGAGTTCAGGAGAGGTCCGCCCGAATTGCCGGGGTTAATCGCGGCATCGGTTTGCACAACGCCACGAATTTTACGACCACTTGGAGACTGTATTTCGCGCCCTAGCGCACTCACTACGCCCACCGTTAGTGTGGTATCGAGACCAAAGGGGTTTCCGATCGCCATGACTTTGCGACCCACGGAAAGCTCGGACGAGTCGCCGAGTGGCAGCTCGATCAACTCATCAGGAGGGGCTATTAGTCGCAGAACGGCAAGGTCACGCTCAGGCGCAAGCCCCACCACTTTTGCTTCGAACTCGCGTTGATCGCTCAGTGTGACGGTCAATCGGTTGGCGCGTGCCACAACATGGTAGTTGGTGACGATGAGCCCGCTGTCATCCCAGACAAAGCCAGACCCGGCGCCTTGTGGAATTTCCATCACGTTGAGACTGAACATCTGTCTGCGTAATGCGGTCGATGTGACGTACACCACCGACGGACTTGCGTTACTGAAGACTTCCGTTGTGTTTGCCTCGTCGTCTGTCGCAAAGCTGAGGTAGTCGACTGAGTTTGCAGACGTCGAAAAATGGCTAAAGAGTAGTGCAAGGCCCGCGAGGGCACCTGCGAAAAATCGTTTGATCATCGGTTCTGTAGGGCTTCAATCCGCTGATCAAGCGGTGGGTGAGAGGCGAAAAACCGTCTCATGCTGGAGCCGCTTGGGCTGATGCCAAATGCGGTTAATTCATCGGGTAGGTCGGAGGGGCGTTCGGACTCGGCTTTTAAGCGTCGCAATGCGGCGATCATGTTCATTCGACCCGCAAGATCGGCGCCGGCGGCATCTGCCCGGTACTCACGGTAGCGCGAAAACCACATCACAATCATCGCTGCGAGAACACTGAGGAGGATTTGAGCAAAAAAGGTGCCGATCCAATAGCCCATTCCCAAACCCCGTTCGTTTTTAAAGATCACGCGATCAATGGTGTGACCAATCACCCGGGAAAAGAACATAACAAAGGTGTTTACCACACCCTGAACGAGGGCGAGTGTAATCATATCGCCATTCGCGACGTGTCCAATTTCGTGTGCCATGACTGCCCGAACCTCATCGGGTTTCATGCGCTTCAGTAGGCCCGTGCTGACCGCGACCAGCGCATTATTGCGATTCCAGCCGGTGGCGAAGGCATTGGGTGCCTCAGATTGCCAGATGCCCACTTCCGGCATGCCAATACCCGCGTTATCCGCCAGTTGGCGAACGGTTTGAATAAGCCATTCTTCGTCTCGGTTAGCGGGCGTTTCGATAATGCGAGTACCGGTACCGCGTTTAGCGCTCCACTTAGAAATAAAGAGGGAGAACAGTGACCCCAGCATGCCAAAGAGCCCACAAAAAACGAGCAGAGCGTTGAAATTAAGATCAACCCCATTGCTTTGAAGCAAACTTTCAAACCCGAGTAGGCGCCAGACAACACCCACAACCAGCATGACCGCGAGGTTGGTTAGAAGAAACAATAAAATACGCATGCGGTGTCTCCACAAAGATTTACATTCAAAGTATACGTGGTGCCGTTAGACTGGATTTTCAACCGCGGGTTCCGAATTTTCTTCCTCATCGTCTTCAAGGCCTGGCAGTGCAATCTGGCTCACCGTGAGTTTCGGTAGCTTCCCGTCTTTCAATGCAATTTCGAGGACATCCACGCGCAATCCGAAGTCCTTTGAACTCAGTTCGAACACAAGATTACTGGCTTCGTCACGGTGCTTGTACGAGGCAACGCGCGCACGATCCGCACCATCGACCCACTCCTTAGCGCGACCCCAATAGTGTCCGTCCTGATTTTTGAGGATGAAGTGTCGCTCCACGTCAGCGCTCCTTGCGTGTCTAGTCGTTTAACAAAATGTCTTTAGCTTGATTGATTTTGGCGGCAAGAAAGTCATTGCCACCGCGATCGGGGTGCAGCTTCTGAATCAGGCTGCGGTGCGCCGCGACGATGGCCTCTTCAGTCGCACCTTCTGATAATCCGAGGGTCGCGAGTGCCTCGCTGCGTGAACTACTGGCGCTCGCTTCTTGCTGCGCCTCGCCACGCTCCTGAGCATCTTCTTCAGCGCTCTGCGCACGCTGGTCGACATAGGCTTGCAGTAACTCGGCCGACTCCTCGTCCTCTTCACGGTAGTGCGTCAGAAGCGAGTGCAAATCGTCAAGCGACAGCTCTGAAAG
>JAQXEB010000128.1 GCA_029251065.1 Luminiphilus sp. | reverse complement strand
CCTGCCGTCAGGCTTGAATTGATCGGTCCCTTTTTAATTTTGACTTTGGTCTTACCCTTCTTTACCTCGAAGGCGCACACAACGGCACATTCAAAACTAAACACAGACTCATACCGTATCGAGAAAGAGGCGACACCTCTGTCGCAAATAGGAATACTGCGGTTTCACCAACCAGTGTGCTCACCGGACACGAGATGATGACTATGGAAAACCACTTCACACGAACTGCCGTCTGGAAATACACGCTGCCCACAATCGCGTTCTTTTTACCTTGGTGTGCCAGCGCACAGACCGAAGAGCAACAACACCCTCTCTTTGATGCAATGGACGTGTTTGAGCTTGAGTGGGCCTCGGATCCTCAGATTGCAACGGACGGTCAATCCATTGTTTATGTTCGCCGGTCCTTTGAGATCATGACGGATACGGGACGAGCCGATCTTTGGGAGGTGTCCCTAAATGGAGACTTCCACCGGCCACTTAAGACCGGCTCAGGGCGAAGTACGTCACCGCGCTGGTCACCTGATGGCAGCAAGCTTGCCTTTTTCTCGCGTGAAAGCGGTTCCTCGCAAATTCACGTCCGCTGGATGGAATCCCAACAGACAACTGTCATCTCAAACCTGCAGCAATCACCGTCTGATTTAGCATGGTCACCCGATGGCAAGTGGCTCGCGTTCACCATGGAAGTGAAGAAGAAGACCAAGCCGATTGCCAAACGACGGACCGCACCAGAGGGCGCGCGCTGGGCAAAGGCACCTGTGACGGTGACGACCACGCGCTATCAGTACGATGGCCGGGGCATTGTCGATCCAGCACACCGTCATGTGTTCGTGATACCGGCCGAGGGCGGCGTTGCGCGACAGCTCACTGAAGGCGACTTTAACCACTTCGGAAAGCTTGCGTGGACCCCCAACAGTACAGAAATATTTTTCTCTGCCGATCGATCCGAAGACTGGGAACTGCGCAGCGATGAAGCCGATATTTATGCGGTTGCTCTGGCCAACGGCCGCCTCAGACAGATCAGTGATTCTCCGGGTGCCGAGCGTAATCCCGTCATAGCGCCCAGCGGCAAAATACTCGCCTTTAGTTACCAGGAACGTCGACCGCTGGCGTTTACCCCAAACCGAATTGCCTTGCTGAATTTACAAACGAAAGACATGACCATCCTGACAGACAACCTCGATGGTGACGCCAATAACATTCTCTGGGCTGAGGACAGCAAATCGCTGTACTTTTCGTTTGATGAGCGTGGAATGCGACACATTCGAAATATCACCAGAACTAAAGTCGTCACGACTGTTGCGAGCGCGGTTGGCGGGACGACCATCGGGCGACCTTACATTTCCGGTGGCTTTGACCATAAAAATGGCGTCGTTGCGTTTACTCAGGGAAGTCAACATCGGCCCAGTGATGTGGCGGTCATCAAAAACAAGAGACTCGAGGTCGTGACCGCATTAAACGACGACCTTCTGGATTATCGCACCTTAGGCGAGGTCACCGAAGTCACCTACAACTCGACATTCGGCGGCCAAGAGATTCAAGGGTGGTACGTCACGCCACCGAACTTCGATCCGAGCAAAAAGTACCCGCTCATTTTGGAAATTCACGGCGGTCCTCACCTCGCGTACGGACCCCATTTTTCCGCTGAGTTACAGTTAATGGCAGCCGCCGGCTACGTCGTTTTTTACAATAACTATCGCGGGAGCCTGTCATACGGTGAGGACTTCGCGCTCTTACTGCAATACAAGTACTCAAGTGTTGAGGACTTTGCAGACCACATGTCGGGAATTGACGCCCTGATCGAGAGGGGCTTCGTCGACGAAGACAACTTGTTTATCGCAGGCGGAAGCGCGGGTGGCATCGCCACTGCCTACGCGGTTGGACTGACTGACCGCTTCAACGCAGCCGTTGCCGCCAAACCCGTCATTAACTGGATCAGCAAAACACTCACCGCTGACTCCATGGTCGGACAGATCTATCA
>JAQXEB010000127.1 GCA_029251065.1 Luminiphilus sp. | reverse complement strand
TGCGTCCAAAACTACGAGCGGGGTAGCTTAACGGAATTATCTCACCAACTCGCAGTCTCTCTTCTTCTTGACGCAAGAAAATACGGACGTGTATAGTCCGCGTCTTCTGAAGAGTCTATTCCGCCTTAGCTCAGTTGGTAGAGCAATTGACTGTTAATCAATGGGTCGCTGGTTCGAGCCCAGCAGGCGGAGCCATTCAGAAATATATGAAAGGGTTGCAGAGATGCAGCCCTTTTTTATTGGCCGATCATTATGCTCGACCAGAGCCAAGCACTCGCCCCCCACCCCCTCATGAGACCCCACCGTGAATAGAATCGAGAAGTTAAAGAACGACGCCTACAGCTTTGAAGAGCTGGATACCCTTCACAAGAACGCGACCAAACTGGGCGATACAGAGACTCTGGGCCTGATTGAAGTTAGCCGCGCTTCAAAGACTGCCAAGGGCGAAAAGCCTAAGAGTAAAGTTGATGAGGATGGGAAGCCGTTGACTAAGAGGGGTCGGCGAGAAGAGAGAGCTAGGCTTCAGGGGCTCAATCAGTGAGTTATCAAAGGGTTGCATAGATGCAGCCCTTTTTTATGGGCTGCTCGTAATGCTCGAGTAGCGGGTGTCCCGCTGGCGGTGGCAAGCTACTTTTGCCAGACGCTACGTCAACGCGACACAAAATAAACAGGACACTAACTCATCAAGCCTAGCGAACAACGGTTGCCATTTGACTCGGTCACGATAACCACATTCTTCGCCCAAAATGTGAGTTTAAATATTCACCCAGCTTGTTTTTAAAAGACAGCGACACGCTGCCTATTTTTCACCTTAATTTAGCGCGTTTTGTCGTCCCGCCGACAGTCTACGCGACCTTGGCTTACAGACTCACACGATTCGGCGGGCGCTTTTACCTACTGCTGAGTTTTCAAACGACGAACGCGTACAGCCCGCCCTTTGACTTTACCGTCGGCAAGATAATTCATCGCCTGGCGAAGTGCTGATCGTTCTATCGCAACGCAACTGCTGTTATCAGAAATCGAAATCTTGCCAATCTGCCCGCCCGCAAGGCCCGCGTCGCCTGTGAGTACTCCCAATAGATCTCCCGGTCGGATCTTTTGTTTTCTTCCCGCATCGAATTGCAAGGTCACCATGCTGCCCTGTAGCTCATAATTGGGGTCTCGATCGAGCGACGAAAGCACATCACAAATGCAGTTAGTCTTTAAGTGTTCCTCTATCACCCTCATGCGCGGCGCTTCGGGAGGTGTTACCAGACTATAGGCCTTGCCCGATTCGCCGGCCCTGCCTGTACGACCAATTCGATGCACATAGGTATCGGCGTCTCGGGGTAACTCATAGTTGACGACCATCGCCAATAACGGAATGTCTAAGCCCCGAGCCGCCACATCGCTGGCCACTAAAACAGGGCAGGAGTCATTCGCAAATTGCAGTAACACCTGGTCTCGCTCACGCTGATCGAGGTCACCGTGAATCGCAGCCGCCTCTATATCGTGTTGACGAAGAAAACGAGCGACCTCGGCACATTGCTGTTTGGTGTTGCAAAACACCATCGCGTTGCGCGGGCGATGATGTTCGAACAACGCGAGCAACCCAAGATCACGCTCATGCTTTTTAACCTCATAGAACAGTTGCTCAACAACGGCCTTCTCACTACTTGCTGGCGCTTCGACAGTAATCTGTGTCGGATTTTTTTGTATTGTGCGGCTGATCTTTTTGATGTCTTCTGGAAATGTAGCCGACAACAAAAGCGTTTGCCGGTCCTTTGGCAGGCGTGCAGTGATGTCCGCCATGACCTCGGCAAACCCCATATCGAGCATACGATCAGCCTCATCGAGAACGAAGGTGGTAACGCCTTTGAGCTCAAGGGTACCTCGCGTTAAGTGGTCTTGAATCCGACCCGGCGTCCCCACCACAATATGCGCCCCGTGTTGCAGTGAATCACGCTGAGGCCCAAAGGGTTTGCCTCCACACAGCATGACGGTTTTTACATTGGACATTCGACTGGCCAGTTGCCTAATCGACTTGCCCACTTGCTCAGCCAGTTCGCGCGTGGGGCACATCACCAGTGCTTGCACGCCAAAAAATCGTGGGTTCAAGTGATGGAGGAGTCCAATGGCAAAGGCAGCGGTTTTGCCACTGCCGGTCGCCGCCTGAATAATCACGTCTCGGCGCTGTAAAATGGCCGGAAGGCTTTGTGCCTGCACCGGAGTCATCGCCGAATAACCCAAACCCATCAGGGCGTCGAGTTGAGCAGGATTGAGTTTTAGTGACGAAAACAAGGAAGAGGTCATGACGCATCGCAGTAACGGTAAAGCGCGGACCATAGCAGACTGTTGGCGACTTCGGGGGCTCGCTGAAGCAAGATGCGACGCAATACCGTCAACGTGTCTATTACGGTAGCGCAGGAGCACCAGTTCGAGCTCAGTGGCGAACGACGACCGATGCAATGATATCAACTGTAACCTTTACTTCCCCTTATTTTGTGGTAAGTTTGCGTTACATTCGAATGCCAGTAGGTAATACATCATGGCTGACCTCATCCCCATTTTAGGAGTACTCTGCGGAATTATTATTCCGTTGGCCGCGTTCTACTGGCAGTACTTGGAAGGCAAAGAAAAACGCGAGCTCGTTGTTGAGATTGCCAAACACAATGACGATCCGATAAAAATTGCGGAGCTCATGGCGCTGCTTGAGGAACCAAAACAAGAACCCGTTGATTATCGCCGAGGTGGGGTCATCACCTTGTGCGTTGGTATTGGTGTCTATCTTCTTGGAAAGCAGGCATTTGGAGCCTTTTTTGTCGGAATCGGTCTTTTGGTGGCCGCCATCGGCGTCGGTGTTTTAATCGCAGGGTATCTGTACCCAAAAACCAGCCAGGAGCTTACGAACGCGGTCGACGAATTTGAAAAGCGTTGAGGCACGACTGAATATGTTCGAACGCGCAATAGAGGCCGTCAGCACCACTAAACCCGCTCAAAAGCGGGTTTCGCTTACGAACTTAAACGCGCTCAATGCGCGAGTACCATCGAGATAGTGCATGGGACGACACCACGCAAAACTGCTTAACAATCTCGAGCGGCTCAGAGTGCAAGCACGGCTTACCCAGCAAGACCTATCAATCGAAGCCGGTGTGTCTCGCAAAAGCATAAACGCCATCGAAAACGGAATCTATGTGCCGTCGACCGTACTCGCTCTCAAAATAGCGAGAACACTGAACTGTAAGGTAGAAGACCTGTTCCGACTTCCCTAACGATCATTTTCCTGACAAAAAACAGCAGCACGTTTTTGCCAACTCGCTATCAGGGCGTCCCTAGCGCCGCACGGCGAACCAAACGCTAGGTCACTCCACAATGGTCATGAGCGTTCTCGTGAGTTGATTGGACGTCCGATACAGATCTTTTAGCGTGTGCATGCGGTTACCGACAAATGCATAGCCTAACGCATTCTTGGGGTCACCAAAGGCCACACTCCCGCCAACGCCACAGTGACCAAAAATACGTCGCGGATGCGCCGTACCGCCGAAAGTCGTAATTCCCAACCCTAAATCGTAGCCGACACCAAAGTGAATTGGTGCTCCGAAAATCACCGTATCGGGTCCTTTGGACAGCGGCGTCAGCGCAAGTTCAAGCGTGTTTGGCGAAAATATTTTATGGCCTTTCCGCTCACCGCCCACACTCAAAATACCGAATAACGCCGCCAACGATGCGGCCGTCCCATGCCCATTTGCTGACGGAATTTCCGCTTCGCGCCACTCCTGACTGTTCATGTCACCCGAGCTCTCTGACTTGGTCGCAAAGGCCACCTTGGTATCTCCCATTCGCAGATAGGACTTAAGCTCTCGCAGTCGGCTCGGCAGTAAAAAGTCGGGGGTCAATGCAATTGCCGTCATAGCCCAAGGAGTCGGCTGGGGATCCACCAAAATATCGGCACACCGCGCGATGGCAGCTGCATCCAAGCCAATTCTAAAATCCAGCCCAAAGGGCTCCGCAATTTCTTCTTTGAAATACTGTCCCACACTTCGACCATCAACGCGACGAACAAGCTCTCCAACCAGCCAGCCAAATGTGAGGGCGTGATAGCCCTGCGTCGTGCCAGGCTCACGAAACGGCGCCTGATTGGCCAATACAGACACCCAAGAATCCCAGTCACGATAGTCCAAGGAGGGCATCGAACCCTGAAAGCCGTGCATGGCCGCGCGATGACACAAGAAATCGCTGACCTTGGTGTTTTCCTTACCGTTACAAGCGTATTCAGGCCAGTACTCAGCAACATTAGCCGTCAGGTCTATTTTGCCTTGCTCAATCAATCTCAGAATGCAGGTCGCAGTGATGGCTTTTGTCGTTGAAAACACATTAATGATGGTGTCTTCCAGCCAAGGGTCTGTATGCTCACGATCCTTATAGCCACCCCAGAGATTGACCACCATCTCGCCTTGATGCTCGATGGCGACCGATGCACCGGTCTCGAACCCAGACTCAAGTCCTTCACTAAATTGCCGCTCTATTTCACTAAACCGGGGATCGCAAAAACCGGACACTAATTCACTTCTCATTTTAGACAACCTTTTACACTGTGCTGCATGGGATTAACGCCCTGTTAACGTCGCCGGCCGTTTGTCGATAAATGCTGAAATCGACTCTCGAAAGTCCTCACTGCGCGCCGCTAAAATCCACTGATCATGATCCATGTGCATCACGGACTCACTCAAGGCTAACGCGTACTGATTAACGCTTCGTTTGATCATCTGGACGGCAACGGGCGGTAAGTCGGCGTAGCGTTGTGCCCACGCCATCGCCACCGCGAACAAGTTTTCTTGAGCACATTGCTCATCAATCAGTCCCCATGTTTCCAGTCGATCGACTGAATAAAGCGTCCCTGACATGATCATTTGCTTCGCGCGCGACAAGCCGACAAGCTCGACGAACAGCGGCAAGGCGTTCCACATTAAGTTCATGCCCACCTTAACCTCACCCAGCCCTAAGCGAGCACCCGACGCTGCTATACGGAAATCGCATGCGGCAGCGATGCAAGCCCCACCCCCTGTAGCAATGCCTTGCAGTGCACACACGGTTGGCTGATGAATTTCTCTGATACTGGTGAGCAACTTACGCCCCAGCTCTGCGTCTCTTCGTGCGCGCAGTAAAGACCCGTCCGACTCCATTCCCTGCACTTCCTTTAAGTCAGCACCAACGGAAAAGTCCGCTCCCTCGGCAGCAATCACAACAGCTCTTATGTCATCGCGATCGGATACGTCTAACGCCACTTGCATGAGCGATTTCATTGTTTTTCGGTCAAGGGCATTACGCAGATGCGGCCGATTAAGTGTAATCGTCGCAATCGCACCCTCCACGTTAAGGTGCACGGTTTCCTCGGGGTTACTTGAGTTCATGTCAGCCTCCGCACTGATTGAGTACGGGTCTAATATGCCAGACCGGATCGTTAAAGACAGTTGATATCGCGCGATCACGACATCAAGAAGTTCCTTACCCTTTCACGAACTGCGCTCACGTCAATCTCCGGCTCGTCGTGGAGACTTGCGCATAAATTCATCGTCTTGGGTGGCGTAATAAGTGCCTTCTTGAAGTGGTTAATCGTCGTAGGATCACGATTCAAAAGGGCCTGCATGAGCAAAGGACTCATGGCACCTGCGGCGGGTTCAAGCTCGAAGTCGGCGAATGTATGAAGTGCCTTGATCAGCTTTGGTCCGACCATTTGAGGCGCAATGTGTGCAGGGTCAACGCGATGAATCAGCGACTGCGTAGTGTGTATTAAAAAATCGAGAACGGGTGATGCTTGCGAAAAGATCATAAAGGCATTGTGTGGCTGCCGGCGAACCTCAAGTGCTCCCGCCTTGTTGGATTGCAACCAATACTCTTCACCAAAGCGCGAATGCAAAGGGAGTTCAGGTCGCCAATGAGTGTCGACAACGAGCGTGTCGGCATCGCACCAAATAACCGAATCAACACCCTCTGCAAGTAGCGTCTTAATGTGAATAAGTCGTGCTAAGTCGGCGAGAATGGGCCCCCTCCCAATGAGCTTGCTCTGATACCAATCGGGTAAAACATCAAAAAATCGATCGTCAAAATAGACATAATCAGCACCTATGGCACTCGCCCACTCGCTGACACTATTAATACATTCAGAGACCCACGCGGGTTTGTCGTTTGGCGCAGACTGTAAAACAACGACACTCATGTAACCGCTACTCAGTTTTAAAACGCGACCCCTGTGCCGGCGGTGGATTCGCACTACCCGCAAAACATTGTGCATTTTGCATCCAACGGCTCGCGCACTCGCCCACCACGGTTAAGTGGGTATCAGCAATGTTTCTCGTTTGAGTCACTACCTGTGCAAACTCGACTGCTTCGCCACGAATAACGCTACCCTCTTGCGGTTCGCCGTACGTCCAAAGCGCGCCACTGGGTGATGTCAGCTCGACAAGCGGCATGGGGCCGGGTGGCGCCTCACCCCGTACTTTAAAGGTCCAGCCATAGGTGTTGATGCCCAACACCACGATATTTCTTATGCGGTCACGCTCCTCACGCGCCACGCCAAGGATGTCAAACACTTCCTGCCCATGTGCCCAAGTCTCCATTTGGCGTGCTGAAATAGCGGAGCGCGCGCTCATACTCGGGCCCGCCCACGGAATCCGTCCACTGGGATCGAGGGCACGATAAGCATCGGCAGTCTCATCGACCAACGCAGACCAGGCTTCCCGCAGCGCATGACCGCTCAAGCCTTGTAGATACTGGTGCTCGTATTCAGGAAGCGACCCACCCTTTGTCATGTGCACGCCGACCCCTTCAAAAAAAGCGCCAAACGCCTCTTCGCCTTCTGTGGCCACCATGACGGCTTTGTTCCAAAAGTGAAGGTGACGTAAGACATCATTGATCGTCCAAGACTTAAACTGGGTCACCGACTCAAAAGCGGCTTCGTCAACATCATTAATCAGCGCCTTCAAGGCCAGGCTTTCTTCATGAAAATCGTTGGCTTGCTGCATTTCTTTTTACTCCGTCAAATAGCGGTTACTGATGCTTCACTGCACCGAGGGGCGACTCTATTGCGCTCCAATTGAGCGTTAGGGTCGCCCAATATTTACTCATCCAGCTCAATCAGCATAATGAGGTCACCGGCACCAATCTGCTTCCCTGCGCGAGCAGAGATCTCGGCAACAGTGCCGTCGCCTGGCGCCGTAATTTCATGCTGCATTTTCATTGCCTCTAACACTGCAATTCGCTGCCCCTTCACCACAGCGGCTCCCGCGCTGACATCAATGGACAGTAACTGGCCGTGCATGGGTGCTGAGATCGCTCCACCACCGGCAGCATCTTCAGCCTCAGGCGGGATCCGGGTACTGTCTGCTAATGCAAATGAGCGGTCTCTCGAGGCCAAGTAAAGGGTCGCAGGAGACTCGGCACAGTAATGATAATGTTCTGCCAGTTCATCGATCTCAGCGGTCAGATGGCGCTCGTTTATATCGACGATCACCACTTGGTGAGTCTCGCTCCCAACTGCAACCTCATAATCGCCAACATCGATCGGGACGAGCGATACGTCAACGCTCTCCTCTTCCACCTGATAACGACGGGTATCTGTCACTCGCCCCATTGACGTCCAATCCAAAAGTTCCTCGTTGACCGATGCCGATTGACTGTGATGGTTTTCCATTGCCAGTATGTGTTGAGTGGCGGCCGCGACCGCGAGGTCTGACGTCCTCACAGGCCTCGGAGAATACGCGTCACCATAGTTATCGCCGATGAAGGCCGTCGTTGCCTCGCCTGAAATAAATTGATCCTGACCTAACACGTCGATTAAAAAGTCTCGGTTATTTTCGGGGCCAAATAAGGCCGTCTCGCGCAGTGCACTGAGCATCTTCAGTCGAGCATCCTCGCGGGTCTCTCCATAAGTAATCACTTTAGCGATCATCGCGTCGTAAAATGGGGTCACTTCATCATCCGTCTCCACGCCTGAATCGACGCGGATGCCCGCGCCCTCGGGTACAGAAAACAACTTGATGTCGCCCGTGCTGGGCAAAAAGCCCGCGGTGGGATCCTCAGCGTAAAGACGCACTTCAATGGCGTGCCCAAACAGTTCAATATCGTCCTGTTCTGCCGGCAAAGTTTCGCCCCGTGCCACGCGAATCTGCCACTCGACCAGATCATAGCCTGTGACCATTTCGGTCACTGGGTGCTCGAC
>JAQXEB010000126.1 GCA_029251065.1 Luminiphilus sp. | reverse complement strand
CCGTCATAGCTCAGCCTCCTGCACGATAAGACTCACGGCGTCTCGAAACGCAGTACCGCGGTCCTGATAGTCTTTGAACATGTCAAAGCTCGCACACGCAGGCGACAGTAAAACGACGTCGCCCTCTGACGCGCACTCGACAGCGCGTCGAACAGCCTCTGTCATAGAGTGTGCACTTTCTCGAGACACATGAGGCTCGAGTGTCGCCTCGATTTTGTCGGCATCGCGTCCGATAAGAATGGTGTGCTTACAAGAAGCGGCAATGGCTTTCGACAGTGGTTTAAATGACTGACCCTTCCCCTCACCACCAGCGATCAGAATCACGTTCTTTCCCTTCGAAAGACCCTCAAGCGCCGCGATACTTGCGCCCACGTTGGTGCCTTTGCTGTCGTTCACGTAACGCACGTGTTGATGCTCTAGGATTACCTCGCAGCGATGAGCCAGGCCTGAAAGTGTCTTTAAACCCGCGACAAGGTCGCTGTATTCGATACCCAATGCGTGACACACCGCCAGAGCGGCCAATGCATTTCGGATATTATGGTCACCCACCAAGGCGATGTCAGAACAAGCGCATAACGGCTCAAACCCGTGATACAGCCAGAGCTCACCCTCCTGCTCACGCAGACCCAGCTGGTTGAGGTCAGGCTCATTGTCGCGCCACAAAACCCAAGGCACGTCGCTCTTACCCACAGGCTGCGTTAGAGAGTCCCTGTAGTTGGCCACGACGCTCTTTGCGCCGGCGAAAATTCGGTGTTTTGCGAGATGGTAAAGCGGCATCGTTTGATGCCGATCAAGATGGTCGGGGGACAAGTTCAGCACGATCGCCACCGCGAGGTTCAGATCGCCCGCACGCTCCAGCTGAAAGGAAGAAAGCTCGAGTACATAGACGTCCGGGGTTTCATTGAGAAGCTCAAGCGCAGGCACACCCAAGTTCCCTCCAACCGCAACCCGCTTACCACAAGCGGTCAGTAGCTGACCCACGAATGTCGTCACACTCGACTTGCCGTTCGATCCAGTAATACCGATGACGGGACGCGTCGCTTCAGCCACAAACAGATCAATATCGCCGCGCACTTCAACGCCCTGAGCCTGCGCCAGGGTAATGGCCGGTGAGTCCATAGCGATGCCGGGTGAGGCAATCATTAAATCAATTTGGTTCATGAGTCTCGGATCGAGGTCGCCAAAATGAGTCTCGACCCCCTCGAGCTCCTCTTTCAAGACTGGACTACTCGACAAATCGGGGCGGGTATCCATGGCAATAAACGGTACGCCTTGCTCTTTCCAAAAACGCGCAACCGACCGCCCGGTATTCCCCATACCGAGGACCGCGCGTCGAGTCGAACTGGAAATGAGTTCAGGCGTCATCGTGATCTACCTCAACTTCAACGTCGCAAGGCCAAACAAAACGAGCATCGCTGTGATGATCCAAAAACGGACGATCACACGCGGCTCGGGCCAACCGGACAATTCGAAATGATGATGAATCGGCGCCATTTTAAAAACACGCTTTCCGCGCAACTTAAACGACGCCACCTGAATAATCACAGACAGCGTCTCGATTACGAAGACGCCGCCCATGATAAAAAGCACCAGCTCTTGACGAATAATAATGGCCACAATGCCGAGCGCAGCACCCAGTGCCAGCGCGCCCACATCACCCATGAAAACCATGGCCGGGTAGGTGTTAAACCAGAGGAAACCCAGTCCAGCGCCAGCGATAGCGCCACAAAAAATAACCATTTCTCCGGCACCGGCGATATACGCAATATTCAAGTAAGCAGCGAGTTGCACGTGCCCCGTGAGGTAAGCAATCATGCCGAGCCCAGCGGCCACCATGACCGTGGGTAAGATCGCCAAGCCGTCGAGACCGTCCGTGAGATTGACGGCATTACTTGATCCGACAACGACGAGGTATGACCACGGAATGAAGAGCAGTCCCATTACAAAGGCGAAGTCTTTCAGAAACGGGAGGTAAAGCGTTAGTTCTGGCGTCTGCGTTGACGATGAAAACAAATACGTCACGGCCGCCAATCCCACCATCGACTGCCAAAAGTACTTCCACCGCGCCGGTAGCCCTCGAGAGTCTTTTTCCACAACTTTACGGTAGTCGTCAACCCAACCAATCGCACCAAAAGCGACTGTAGTGAGTAACGCCACCCACAAGTATCGACTGGACAGGTCCCCCCAAAGTAGCGTTCCCGAGGCGATCGCAACGATGATCAAGGCGCCACCCATTGTGGGTGTGCCCGCTTTACTTAAATGAGACTGTGGTCCGTCTGTGCGGACAGACTGACCAATTTGCATGTCGCGTAAACCGCGAATCATCGCGGGGCCGACGAGGGTTGAAACAATTAACGCCGTCATCGCCGAGAGAATGCCTCTCAGCGTTATGTAGTCAAATACCGAGAATGCCGACTCCCAAACAGCCAGCTGCTGTGCAAGCCACATTAACATGTCGTCTCTCCTAACGAGGATGTCATTGCATCTACAAATCGATCCAAGCGCATACCCCTAGAGCCCTTCACCAGCACGGTTTCATTTTTCGAAAAAGTGGGACAGGCCCCTAACAGCGCATCGGCATCTTGGAAGTAGATGGACTGCGGCGAGCAGTGATCGCCAATATGCCGCGACAACTCGCCGACAGCGATGACTCGCTCTATACCGAGCTTCGAGATGTATCGGCCCACCTGCTGGTGATAACTCACCGCCTCATCCCCCAGCTCTAACATATCGGCCAAAACGGCAGTTCGAGGTGTCTTCGAATTAGACAGGACATCGAGCGCCGCAATCACACTTGAAGGGCTGGCGTTATAGCTGTCGTCGATAAGCATTACCCCATCGCGCAGGCTGACTGTGTTTCCGCGTCCCGCAACGGGCTTAACTGACTCAAGCCCTTCGACAATTTTGTCGACTCCAATACCCAGTCCAATCGCAGCTGCTGCCGCCGCAAGCGCGTTCGTTACGCCGGCCTTTCCCGGGACACAAAGACGCACAGAGACGTTCGAACCATTGAGATCGAGTTCCACCTGAGAACCCGCAAAACCGTTTGAGCGCTCACCTACAACGCGAACATCTGCGGCAGTCGTCCACCCAAAAGAGATTATTCGTGCCGGTTGCGCGCGCGCACTCCACAGCGCAAAGTTTGACTGGTCTGCGTTCAAGACCGCCACACTCGATGGTGACAGTCCGTCAAGAATCTCTCCCTTGGTCGCCACAATATTATCGAGACTACCAAAGCGGCCAACGTGCGCTTCAAGCGCATTGAGCAACACAACGATCTGAGGCAACGCCATGTTTTTCAAATGCGCGATATCCCCGCGCTGAGCAGCGCCCATTTCGACGACCCCGAACTGCGGCGCAGATAGTAGCTTTGCCAGCGTCAACGGCACACCCAGCTCATTATTCTGATTGCCATCCGTGGCAACCGTTCGATCGGTACAGCCGCAGATCGCGGCTAAAAACGCTTTGGCAGTTGTTTTACCCGCGCTGCCAGTGATACCCACAATAACGCCGTCAAACGACGCTCGCGCCAATCGTCCAAAGGCCGCACAAGCGGTGCCAGAATCGGCAACTGTCAGGTGCGGAATCGTCTGACTCAGCGCCTGACTGCTCACGACGGCGGCAGCGCCACGCGCAAGCGCCTTTTCTATGAAGTCGCTGCCATCAACACGATCGCCTCGAATCGCCACAAAAAGATCGCCAGTGGTCACAGCTCTACTGTCTATCGCCAGGCCTGTAATTGGCGCATCCGCGCCTTGCACCGCCACGCCCAGCATTCGCGCAAGATCTGAGAGCTGAAGGCTGATCATTGCAGCCCCCCTTCGCGTTCCCGAAGTGCCTGCTCGGCGCATACGACATCAGAGAATGGGCGCCGCTCATGACCAATGTGCTGGTAATTCTCATGTCCTTTACCGGCCACAAGCACGGTATCTCCTGCTTTAGCTGAGCGTATGGCGTAGCGAATCGCCTCCGCACGATCGAGTTCAATGTGAACACCATCGCCGCTGCAGCCCGCGGCGATTGCCTGGGCGATGCGCAGAGGATCCTCAGATCGAGGGTTATCGTTAGTCACTACAACCCGGTCAGCTAGCGCCTGCGCGACGCGACCCATCTCCGAGCGTTTTCCGACGTCTCGATCACCGCCACACCCAAAAACGGCCCACAAGTCGCCGCTGCACGACTGACTCAGCGCCGTCAGAGCGCGCTCCAGCGCATCTGGGGTATGAGCGAAGTCCACGACCACCCGGGTGTCTCCACCGCCCTTCACTACTTGCATTCGACCCTCTACGGACCTGAGGTGATGGGCCGCATTTGCGACGTCTTTAAAGGTAAAGCCCAGGCCGCAGACCGTTATGATCGCCGCCGTCACATTGAAAGCATTGAATTGGCCATGAAGCCCCGTCGTAATCTCTGCGGTGCCAAAGGGCGATTGAACTTGAAACGCCAAGCCGGCTGAGCAGTCATTAGACAGCTTAATAAAGACATCGGCAGATGCGTCAGTTAATGAGAGGCCAAATGAGTGTCCTTTAGCGCTGTGGCGAGCATCGACAGTTGCCGTATCGTCGAGGTTATAGATCACACGATCGGGCATAAATTCTGTGAACAATCGAAGCTTGGCTTGACGATAGGCCTTGAGATCGCCGTGGTAGTCCAAGTGATCTCTTGTGAGGTTACTGAACACGCCGGTGTGAACACTCAAACCGTCCAGCCGGCCCTGCTCCAGTGCGTGACTCGAGGCCTCAATAGCCGCGTACTTCACCCCATCGTTCCGCCATG
>JAQXEB010000125.1 GCA_029251065.1 Luminiphilus sp. | reverse complement strand
CTGTGAGCGTCACACTGGACTGGTACCAAGAAGCTTGGGATGCTTTGCCACGCAGTGACTGGCAGCGAGAGGATCTGCGTTGGCGCTTAGAACACGCTCAAATCATCCGCATTAAAGATCAGCAGCGACTTCAAGACATGAATGTGATTGCTTCTATGCAGCCCAGTCACGCCATTGGAGATCTGAACTTTGCGCCCGCACGCTTGGGTCTAGAGCGCTTGCAGTTTGCGTATCCGTGGCAGCCACTGCTGGAGCGCGGCATAAAGATTGTCGCTGGGTCTGATGCTCCGGTGGAGGCGGGCGATCCAAGAATCGAGTTCTACGCAGCGATTACACGCCAACGCTTGGACGGGACGTCAGGAGCAGGTTGGCACCCCGAGTATGCAGTATCGCGCGAAGATGCCTTGCGGATGTTCACACTGTGGCCTGCGTACAGCACGTTTCAAGAAGAGAGACGAGGATCGATCAGCGTCGGGAAGCAGGCGGATCTGTCGATATTTGATACAGATTTTCTTCGTGCCAAGCCCGCGGCAATTTTGACGGCAAAGACAGTGATGACCGTGGTTAATGGTCGCATCGCCTACGTCGCCGATCGTTCAACGGATACGCCCAATTAAGCGGCTGGTATTTTTGAGCGGTAACCCCGTTACGGATCAGAGTCGGCCGCCCCTAATGTCAGCAGGATCTCTTCGCCTCGAAAGCCGATGATGTCGCCACTGAGCATCTTCCGACGCCGACGTGTTTCCACGTCGCCATTGACCGTTACCTGACCGTCACCGATGAGGAGTTTAGCCTCGCCGCCTGTGGTCGTCAGCCCCTCAAACTTGAGGATTTTATAGAGTTCTACGGGCTCTTTATTGATCTCAACTTTGTGCATTTCATTATCCGGTCAGAGTGTTCGAGATCAGCGGGCGCGCCCAAACGTGACACCCTCTTCGTGGCAGAGACAGTCAATGGATTCACATTGTGTTTTCGGACTCGTTTTGATCGCACATCTCGAACGATTTAGACACGCCAGCACGCACGATCAACACCAGTTGAGCACAACAAGCGTGGAATGGTGGGCCCACCAGGACTTGAACCTGGGACCAATCGATTATGAGTCGACTGCTCTAACCAACTGAGCTATGGGCCCACTGCTACGCGCTGTATCACGCGCGGCGGCGAGTGTATCACGGTCAAATCTGAAGCGTCTTCTCTACGCCTAATTTGTTATTCAAGCGGGCTGGTACAAATGTGACAATTGCAATAAAGTGGCGATAAGCGAAGTGTGTGGATCTGACATGTCCGCGTCGCGGATTAAGTGCGGTACTGCACTGCGTTGTCCATGATAAGTAAACGAGAGGGAGGCTATGAAACGGGTCCTTATTGCATGGCTGAGCGGCCTTCTTCTCATCAGTGGCTGCGTGCCCACCGCTTTTGATATTGATAAAGCAGTGTTTGAGAGCCAGATCGCTAAGGTGTCTCCCGGGATGTCATTTAAGGCGTTCCAAGACTTATTTCCACAGCGCATTTCGCGCGGCGGCCGCACAACTCCAACAGGCATGATTACAGCGTTTGAAGTGGCCTATGACTACTATTCGTTTTACGGCACCGGTAACGAGCGCCGCAATACGTTTACAGGCATAGAGCGCGTCGTCACGTGGTTTTTCTTTCAAGACGGCCGTCTCATTAAATACGGTGAGCCCGACCGTTGGCCTGTCATTGACCCAGCGTAAAAATAAGCGATCATCGCATTGGTGTTGTCTGGGTAGCTGCCGTCGCTCGCGGCCTTACAGCGACCTTCTGGCCTTCATCCAGGCGTTCGCCGCCTTTTGCTGTGCCATCGCAGCTGAAAAAACCGTGAGCTCGTCATTTTTTACGCCACTCCGACCAATGTGTGCGATCTGTTCGTAAAACCAAAACTGAGTTGCGAACGAGTTCAGAGTGCGAATGGTATTGAATCGAGTCAGCCACAGTAACCAACGTGGTAGTAGCGAGAGATTATCTTCGTAGCGATTTAAGGTCTCAGCGCCCTGCAAAAGTGCTTTTGGGCCATCGGTATCAATACACAGAGGTCGTCCAAGGCCAATCATGTCTGCCGCTCCGGTCTTGAGAACATGCGCCATAACCTCACGCCGGCGAAGTCCGCCGGTGACCATGATCGGTATAGACAGGCTGTCTCGCATGGCTTTCGCAAAGTCTACAAAATAGGCTTCACGCGCCATCGTACTCCGTGCGATCGCCTGCTCTTCAATGGGCTCAATGCCCTCAAGATCAAGAAGTCGGGGTTGCTCATAGGTACCACCCGAAATTTCGATAAGGTCGATGCCGGACTCCGCTAGCCATTGCGCGACTCTGAGAGAGTCGTTAAATTCAAAGCCGCCCTTCTGGAAGTCGGCACTGTTCAGCTTCACCGATATGGGAAATTCAGCACCGACGCGCTCTCGCGTTTCTTTTACGATTCGAATTAATGCACGCGACCGATTTTCCAGCGAGCCGCCCCACTCATCCTCTCGTTGGTTAGTGAGCGGGCTTAAAAACTGGGAGAGCAAATAACCGTGTGCTGCGTGAAATTGAACGCCGGTAAAGCCTGCGCGCTTGCAAATGACGGCGCAGGTCACAAAGCGCTCAATTAACGCTTCAATTTCGGGGCCGGTCAGCGCTATAGGCTCTCCAAATTGGCTTTGCGGCAGACGGATTCGCACCGCAGAAGGCGCTTTGGGGCTTGGGTTTACGATTTTCTGCGTTTGTCGCCCTGCGTGGCTTATCTGTGCCCACAAATGATTCCCGGCACGCGTGCCCTGAGATGCCATTTCCGCCAGTGCGCTAAAAGCCGACTCCGATAACTCTCCGTCAACCACGACGTTTCCCGGGCGTTCAAGATGGTCACCATCGACCTGGATGTTGCCCGAGAGCAGAAGTCCTGAACCCCCGTCACTCCAAACACCATAGAGGCGAGCGAGCTCTTCACTTGCAGATCCATCGGGATGCGCTAGACCCTCGGTCATGGCAGCTTTACACAGACGGTTTGGCACCACTGCCCCACAGGGCAGCGTTAAGGGTTGCTCCAGCACTTGCTTACTCCAACGGTATTTTAACGCCGATTATGACTGACTACAGAGGATCGATATAGGCGCATAAAAGGGAATAACCTTTGTCTGTCAGACAAAAGTTAGGGTCTCGAAAGACAGCCATGAGATAACGACGGGCGCCTATTTCTGTGCGGAAAGTAGCACACGGCAACGCTGATCGTGCAGTAACTCTGCCGATGCTTCGTCATAGATAAAGTCTTGGCGATACTTATCCATGAACTCGTTATCTTGGGTACGCAGGCGCTTGCGCTGAAGGGCGCTTAAAAAGCGGCGAACGTCGTCTTGAGTTTTAAGAATGAGCGCTGGTACCTCTGCGGTTTTCCCATCCGGACTTTTTGCCACCATGTTGAAGTAGCAAGTGTTCGTGTGTTTGCTCACGCCCTCTTGCAGGTTTTCCGCGACGACTTTGATACCGACAACCAGTGACGTTCGACCGACATAGTTGACCGACCCCATGAGTTTGATGACTTCACCCACCTCCACGGGCTGGAGGAACTCGACGTTGTCGACCGACACAGTGACGCAGTAGTTGCTGGCGTGTTTGCTTGCGCAAACGTAAGCGACCTTGTCCATCAAAGACATCAATGTGCCGCCGTGGACTTTACCGCCAAAGTTGGCGTAGCTCGGAACCATCAATTCGATAATGGTGCTCTGAGAGTATGCGACCGTATGTCCTTCCACGACTCAATCCCTACGAGGTAAGACTTGAATGTACAGCTTGCTGGCTAGGCTGGATCAGCGTTCGTCTTTTTCAGGTGAAATACCGTAGGGCTCGGCGAGCTTCCAGACGTGCTGGGGAATCATCGTCTTAAGGCGCTTGGGCGCCGCTCGGCGCAAATGCAATATCGACTCAGCGGCTTTCATCTCGAGTCGTGTTCGCGCAAATTCAAGACCCTTAGGACCCGTTAAAGGCATAATCTTTCCGACAATCGGACGGAGCCATTGTGGCATTCTTCGAAGTGGTAAACCGCCCGTTGCGCGTCGGGTATTTTCAATAAAGCCCTGCACTGCGGATTTTCGTTTGCCTCCGGTTGTGGGTGGCTTGAGTGACAGCTCCGCTTGGATATGATCCAACGTTTGCTGCCCACGCGCATTTCTTACGATGAGCCATTGTTCTCCGCGGCCGCCCATGTAGCCCACCGTAATGTCGGCCAGCGTGTTTACATAGTCGACACAGGTTCTGCAGGTGAGCGGGAAGAAGTCATCGCGCAGATCAGCAATGGGGAGCTGTAAAAAGGGAATGCGCCGTTGTGCGCCACTTTCAAAGCGCAGCTCAACGTGAAAGTCGGGCATGAATTCGAGGTAATTAATTGTCTCAGGCGCCGCGTCTAGCAAGCTCAAGAACTCATGGAAGTTTTCAGTGGTCGTATTGTCAGAGCAGGGCGTCCCGATGACGACGAGGTGTTCGAGATCGAGTTCTTTTTCGAGCGCCCTCAGTGCATAGATCTGGCACGGAATACCGATCACAGCTAAACGGCGGTGACCGGCTGCAATAGCGGGTTCAAGAAGCTCCAAAAGGGGTGCATAGCCCATGCGCATGCCTCGGCAGGAGGCCATCTCTTCTGCCGACGTAATGAGCTTAGGAATGGGTCGCCAGCGGTCGTCGGGATCAGCTCCGATACACAGCACCGCAGTGACCTCGCCGCGCTCCAGCAGCGACTCGCCCAGACGGGTGGTAATCCCGGACCACTGTGCCCCTTCTCGACGAGGTCTGAGAGAGGCCTGGTGCATGTCTTCAACCACACCAAAGAACGGCTCAATGTCACCCTGCGTCATTCGGGTTCGACCGTGGACCCGACGTTCCAAGGCGGCGTAGTCAGGGTTTATAAACTGGCAAGCAGACCCGCAGCGACTGGGATCATGGGTTCGACTGACCCCACAGTCGGTGCATAGCTTTCGATGCGGCACATCCTGTTGCACCGCAATCAGGTTCACTCAGTGAGACCCAGCATGTATTGGGCAACCAGCAGCCGCATTTCTTCGGAGACATGGCTCTGTGGTGGCATGCTTGGGAAGTCAGGGCGCCGCTTTTCAGGATTGGCGACGTAGTCCGCAATTGCTTTTGCGTCGTCGCCATATTGCGCTTGGATGACAAATGCAGGAGGGCCAATCAAACGGACGTTGTAGGCGTGACAGCCCGCACAGATTCCGTTGTAAACCACTTCAGCCCCATCGGCGTCGACCGTGATGACGCGCGGTTCGGCGGGGACCGGCAACATCTTAGTAATGAGCTGTCGAGTCGTACTTATTTCTGGTGCCGAAGTCACGGCGTCTGCGGCACGCACCGTCGGCGCATCGCAATCTGCCCAGTCATCGAGTCCATAAGAACGGTAGGCTTCGCGGCGTGAGATACAACTGCCACGCTCCTTTGCTGTTGCACTCTGATACGCGAGTATGTCGGGACCTTTGGTGCTGAACTTGCTCAGCATGAGGAGTTTCATCTCTCCGTCGGGATCGTTGCCGTTATCGAACATGACATTGTTGCGAATCATCACGTCATCGGAGTGGGGATCTGAGTCTTTGTCGCTGGCCACTTCGGTGACGAAATCACCGCTGGTGACGATGATGCCACCCGTATTGTTGCCGGTAATGATGTTGTCCTCGATAACCACCTTGTCACCTGACATCACTAAAATACCGGTGCCTGAAGGGATTCCGGCTACCAGCGATCCAGGAATAGCAAAGTTCGGCGTGTTGTTGTTGGTGATGAAGTTGCGTCGAACAATGGCGTCATACGACGATTTAATCGGCAGACCCGGCGTAATAAAGACTAAAATACCGCCGGTGTTGTTCCTGGCGACGTTACCCTCGACTAACACATGGCGACTGTTCTCGATCTCGATGCCGGCCACGTTGTCGAAGACTTGATTATTGCGCACGTCGACATAATCTGACATGCCGACATAAATAGCCGCATCTTCTATACCACTAAGAATGTTGTTTTCGATGAGGCCGTTACGACCAAACTCAGGGAAAATGCCGTACAGCCCAGTATCGATGACCCAGTTGTTGCGGATCGAAAAGTTATTACCTGACTGACCCATGATCGCATTGCCTTTGTAATGCGTGATCTTGAACCACTCGACACTGAACCCATTGCCTGAGTATAAAATGGCGTCATTAAGAATTTTTTGACCATCAAGGTGAGGCCACTGACCGTCTTCGACCACACCAATCAGCGAGATATCGTCTTTGTCGACGTAGACGGTTTCGTGATAAGTGCCGGGGAAGACACGGATAACGTCACCGCTTTGCGCTTTGGTGACCGCCGCTTGAATCGACCCGCCCTCTTTCACCTCGTAAACAGCACTCGATGCCGCATGGCTTAGAAAAATAAGGCCCAGAATACAGAGCAGTCGTGTGTAGCTACTTTTAATCATTATTGTTGTCTCGACGTCAGTGTTGAATGGTGCTTCGCCTCTCCTGGACGCAAGCCCGACGGAACTACTATCGGTATTTCAGGCATAAAGCCCTCATCGGTCAGAGCGTGGAGGAAATCAACCAATCTGTCGAGTTCTTCCTCGCGGAGGTCCGGCTCCCAAATATGCCAATGAATGAGGAGGTTTTCATCCTCGGGGACCGCATGTCCGCGCCCACCATTATAAAACGCGACCGTTTCCCTGAGTGTTTCAAAGGATCCTTGGTGCATGTATGGCGCTGTTTTGGCAATGTTTCGCAGGCTCGGCACCCGAAAACCACCGCGCTGGCTTGGAATGCCTGATGTTGCACTGGCTCCCGGATCAAACGGCCTTCCCTCTGGCTCAGGCGCGCCAATAATGGCAATTTGCTGGTTACTAAACAGGGGTGGGGTGTGGCACTCGCCGCAACGCGATACGAACGACCTAAAAATATTGAGCCCCTCAAGTTCACTGGGCGCGAGGGCACTGTGGACACCGTGAGCATAAAAGTCGTATCGGCTGTTTAGCGAGACGAGCGATGCCTCAAAGGCGGTTAACGCGGTGTACACCTGCTCGAGCTCAATGGTGGTTGTCTCGAAGGCGTCGGCAAATAGCCGTCGATAGTTTTGGTTGGCGTTGAGGTCACTGAGCACGCGATCCGGACGGTTCCCCATTTCTTTATCGGAGTAGAGAGGCCCGAGTAACTGTGTTTCAAGTCTTTCTTTACTGCCATCCCAAAGCAGGGTTCTGAAGAAGCCGATATTCCACAAGCTGGGCGCTGACCGATCCAACACAGCGCCGTTAATGCCTTGTGCTCGACCCAAACCGTCGGCAAAGCCAAGCTGAGGATCATGGCAGCTCGAGCAAGCAATCGTTTTGTCTGCTGAGAGTATCGGGTCGAAAAACAGGTATCGGCCCAAATCAATGACCTTGGGTTGAAAGCCGTCGCGAAGCGTGGGCAGGCCAGCCCGAAGCCCACCCACACCGCTGTTGTGCGGGGACGCATACTGGTTGTAACGACTGTTCAATCGACAGCCGTCTGCAGGTTCGAGGATAAATCCGGCAGGACAGATTGCCCGCAATACTAAGGCGTTCGCCGCATCGTTGTCGCTTCCTTGTGAGTGCGGGCTTATGAACACGTTCGCCAATAGCATGAGCCCTAAAAGCAGTGGGCGCCAGCCCGTGCTAAGACACGTACTCACTGTCGAAATAGTCCACCCACTCACTGACATCGAGGTCTGTCCGCTACTGTGTAAGGCTTTCGACATAGGCCATCACGTTCTCGATCTGATCTGCGTTTGGCAGTGCCTTGGCAAGTCGAGCCATTTGCTGTCCATAGCGGTCTGACGTGTGCGAGCCACGTGCGCCGCTGGCAAATGCACGATATTGACGAACCAGGTACGCCACGTCTAAGCCGACCAGTGCAGGTGCCCCGAGTCGATCGTTTCCTGCTGCCGTCGTCCCGTGGCATGAACCACAAAAGGCGGTGTACTGGCTCCGCCCTTTTCGCAGATCAAATTCTTCCAAGGATGTTCGCTTCGAAGCGACAGGGATAAGCTGGGCCGCTTCGGAAACCGCTAGATCGAGTAGTGTCGCATCGAGACGCTTAATGGCGTTGGCCATAATCGCGCTGGGAGAGACAGCGTCGGACGACTGACGCCAACCCTGTTTGAATGCTGCCAGTTGGCGCTTCATGTAGGGCTCTGAAAGGTGAGTGAGGTTGGGCGCCTTCAGGGCTGCGTTGCCGCCACCGTCAGACCCATGGCACGCCGCGCAGTGCGCCTGGTAGTGCTCGCTTGCGTGGACCGCAAAGCTGGCGATTAGTATCGACAACCCGCCCACCAATTTGGCGGTGTAATTGAGCATTCGCTTTTTCCCCATAGAAACCGACGCTCGGTATTCACCGCACGTTCGTTATTATGAGAATGAGCCTAGGGGTTGCCTAGGCCAAAAACAAGTTGATCGGGGATATCAGTCGTCGAGGAAGCTGCGAAGATAGTCCGAGCGAGTAGGGTGGCGCAGTTTACGAAGTGCTTTGGCTTCTATTTGCCGAATGCGCTCACGCGTGACGTCAAACTGCTTACCCACCTCTTCGAGCGTGTGATCGGTGTTCATGTCGATGCCAAATCGCATGCGTAAAACCTTGGCTTCTCGAGCAGTTAAACCACCGAGCACGTCTCGAGTTGCCTCGGTGAGACCCTCTTCCGTTGCGGCATCGACTGGACTGGAAATGGTTACGTCCTCGATAAAGTCGCCAAGGTGCGAGTCTTCGTCGTCGCCAATGGGCGTCTCCATGGAGATAGGCTCTTTGGCTATTTTTAGCACTTTACGGACCTTGTCTTCAGGCATATCCATACGCTCGCCCAGTTCTTCTGGCGTGGGTTCGCGACCCATTTCCTGGAGCATCTGCCGTGAGATTCGGTTAAGTTTATTGATCGTCTCGATCATATGAACTGGGATACGAATCGTTCTTGCCTGGTCAGCAATGGATCGGGTGATTGCCTGACGAATCCACCACGTGGCATAGGTTGAAAACTTGTAGCCGCGACGGTACTCAAACTTGTCGACGGCCTTCATTAGACCAATGTTGCCCTCTTGAATCAGGTCTAAGAATTGCAGGCCTCGATTGGTGTACTTTTTGGCAATCGAGATAACAAGCCGTAGGTTGGCTTCCACCATCTCTTTCTTCGCCCGTCGCGCTCGAGCTTCGCCCATGCTCATGCGACGATTGATCTCTTTAATTTCCATGGTTCTGAGGCCGACTTCGTCCTCAATGACCGCAATGCGCTTCTGCAGTCTGACAATGTCTTCGCGGTAGTTAGCAAGGCGTTCCGCGACGTCTGCTTTCTTCGACGCACTATCGACCCAGTCGAGCTTGCTCTCTGAACCCTGAAAACTCTTAATAAAGTCCTTGCGGTCCATGCGGCACTCTCGCACCACAAGCCGCGTAATTTCACGCTCCGATTCACGTAAAACCGCCAATACAGCGCGTGGCGTCTCGACTAAGGGATCGAATACGCGCGGTGTCAGCTTGAAGAACTTGAACAGCTCTCCAAGCTTTGTCATCTCTTTTAGCGCTTCTTTACTGTTGTAGCCTTTTTCGGCGAGCGTCTTCTCTGTTTTAGTGCATTGACGCTTAAGCGCAGTGAATCGCTTTTTGGCTTCAACAGGATCAGGACCGGTATCGGTCTCCTCGGCGTCGTCGTTCTCTTTGTTCGCGTTCTGCTCCGCAATTTCCTGCGCTGAGGGTACGTGATCGGCTGGATCAAGGTAGCCCACGAGCATGTCGGAGAGCTTTTTCTCTTCTTTTGCGACCAGTTCGTATTCGTTACTGAGTTTTCGAGCGACGCCTGGATAAAACACGAGGGCAGAGAGCAGTTCGCGGATGCCTTCTTCAATTCGCTTAGCAATGACAATTTCGCCTTCGCGGGTCAGCAGTTCAACCGTACCCATCTCACGCATGTACATGCGCACTGGATCGGTAGTGCGGCCTGCTTCATTCTCAACCGCAGCGAGCGCAGCAGCGGCCTCTGCTGCGGCGATCTCATCGGCAGACCGATCCCCTTCAGTCATGAGAAGCTCGTCTGCGTCAGGCGCTTGTTCAAACACCTGAATACCCATGTCGTTGATCATCTGGATGATGTCTTCGACTTGATCGGGCTCAGAAATATCTTGCGGGAGGTGGTCATTCACTTCCGCGTAGGTCAGGTAGCCCTGTTCTTTGCCTTTTGCAATAAGTTGCTTAAGGCGCGATTGGTTTTTCTGAGAATCAGACATGCATCGGTCCGGTGTGAAAGCGGTCGAAAAAAATGAGCGAGCAATGATAGCGACCGCGGATGTATTTAGCCATGTCAAAACTTGGACTTTAGGCGTTTTATTTAATTTTTATCAGTATTCCTAACCTCTGAACGATGCGCGCGTTAACGTCGTCCTGAGAGTTGCCTTATTTCAGTTGTCAGCGTCACGAGCTCACGCTTCTGCTCGTGACTTAAATCAGTGTAGGCCACAGCGTTAAGATTATCAGCGCGTTTACGCAAAATAGTGATACGCCGATCTCTCGAAACCTTGTTTAAAATTGCGATCACGTGCTCGTTGATGTGCTCCTCGTCGTCCATGACCTCTTTTGCCGCGGCGGCGCTGAGCGCTTCTCCCTCATCAGTGCCCATCCAATAACCGAGTAAGGCGGCGGTACTTAAGTCAGGGGTCTCGCGCACTTGCCTCACGACATCATTCAAAAGGGTGGATATTTGATTTTGCGCCTCAGGAAGCATTTCGTCGGTAATGACCGTAGCGGCCGATGGCTTAAGCACGATAAGCCCAAGCGCTTTTAGTAATGCGACGTCCTCTAAAGCGAGCGCGATGTTGGCGTTGTCGCGTTCTAAATGTTTTTCCCTGTCCGGGTGCGCTTGAGTTTGGTCGTCGAACGTTTGCGCATCACGCGCGAGGTCATCAAATCCATCGCGATCAGATACGACCTCTGAAGGATCCTCGATCCGCTCTATTTCTCTGAGACGACGCAGGCTGTCAACGTCCATGTCAGTCCGATCGGCCAGTGACTTAAAGAGTAGCGTCTTGAAAACGCCATCCGGAATAAGATTGATGTAAGGCGCCACCAGTTTGGATAAGCGCGCTTTGCCGTCCATGGTTGCAAGATCGATTCCCTCGGACATCTGAGTGAAGAGAAAAGTCTCGAGTGGGTCGGCGTTGCTGAAGAGGTGTTCTAGGTGTTGCGCACCTTTGCTCCTGACCACGCTGTCGGGGTCTTCGCCTTCCGGCAAGAATAAAAATTTAACCCCTCGACCGTCTTCCATCATAGGAAGTGCAGCTTCCATACCTCGAAATGCCGCTTTTCGTCCTGCATCATCTCCGTCAAAGCAAAAGACCACCTGATCGGCGCGGCGAAACAGCATTTCAAGGTGCGGCTTCCCCACTGACGTTCCGAGTGTTGCGACCGAATAATGGATACCGAACTGCGCAAGGGCAATGACATCCATATACCCCTCGACAACAACGATACGCGATAAATTTTTAGCGAATTTACGAATGTGGTGCAGGCCGTACAGCTCGTGTGATTTTGAGAATAAGGGAGTCTCCGGCGAGTTAAGGTACTTGGGTTTGTCGTCACCCAAGACGCGACCGCCCATGGCGATGACCTTGCCTCGCTGGTTCACAATAGGGAAAATAATACGGTCTCTAAAACGATCGTACTGACGACCCTTGTCGTTCTGAATGAGCAGCCCCGCCGAAATCGCGTGCTGGATTTCGTCCTCTGATTGCAATGTGCTCTTAAGATTGTCCCAGCCCTCTGGGGCGAAACCGATACGAAAGTCGCGAGCAATCTCACCCGATAAGCCGCGCTGTTTTAAGTAGTTAATCGCCGTGGATCGATCCGCGTGTTGGCGCAACATCGCCTCATACAGACGAGAGGCTTTCTCCATTGACTCGAATAACGGTTTTTGATGATCGACTTGTGGCGCGTTGTCGGCGTCTTCTGGCGGCATTTCAAGACCTGCGGCTTGCGCCAGTACTTCAATCGCTTCGCGAAAGTCCATGCGCTCATAGTCCATGATGAACCCGAGGGCATTACCGCCCGCGCCACAGCCGAAGCAGTAATAAAATTGCTTTTGCGGGTTTACCGAAAAAGACGGTGTCTTTTCTTCGTGAAAAGGGCAACAGGCGGAATAATTTTTACCGGCTTTTTTAAGCTTTACGCGACGATCGACCACATCGACGATGTCGGTCCGGTCAAGAACTTGGTCAATAAACGCTTGTTGGAGTCGGGCCATATTCGACGACCTAAGGCGGTGCTCAAGCCGTGAGTTTAGCCTTTACGATCTTCGATACGGCACCCATATCGGCACGGCCCTGTAATTTTGGCTTTATGGCTCCCATCAGGGCGCCCATGGCAGCCATGCCTTTGACCTCAATTGCACTGAGCGCGTCATCGATCATGGCGATGATCTCATCCTCACTCAACTGTTTCGGTAAAAATTCTTGAATGATCGCAATTTCAGCGACTTCAATCGCGGCGAGTTCATCACGCCCTGCATCCTGAAACTGTGTTGCCGAGTCACGACGCTGCTTGACCATTTTGTCGAGGATCAGCAGTGCGCGGGCGTCATCAATCTCGATGCGCTCGTCGACTTCAACTCGTTTAAAGTCGGCCAGGATCAGCCGGATTGTGGCGAGGCGTTCTTTCGCTCGTGCTTTCATGGCCTCTTTCATTGAGGCTTTGATACGTGCGACTAAGCGCTCAGATTCGGACATCTCGCCACCCAGGAGGGGTTAGTACAAACGCTGACGTTTACGGTTTTCTCGAGACATCTTTTTGAGGTGACGCTTAACCGCTGCTGCCGCTGCACGCTTGCGAACCGTTGTGGGCTTTTCGTAGTGCTCGCGCTTTCGGACTTCGGCCAATAGACCGGCTTTCTCGCATGAACGCTTGAAACGACGAAGGGCGACGTCAAAGGGCTCGTTTTCTTTGATCTTTACTGCGGGCATTCAACTTATCCTATTGTTGCTTCGCGACACATTTCTGCCGCAATTATTTTCACGGCGCGCAGTATAGGTAGCCGGACAGCGTTTTGCAAAGGCTAACATCGTGGTAAGTTCCGCATTTTTCGAGGGTCGATGTGTTTTGCGTGTATTAGGTCTGGAAACGAGTTGCGACGAGACAGGGGTCGCGCTTTACGATACTGACGTGGGGCTGGTGTCTGATGCGCTGTATTCGCAGGTGGCCGTCCACGCCGAATACGGCGGTGTAGTGCCTGAATTGGCCTCACGTGACCACATTCGTAAAACGCTTCCGCTCATTGATCGTGTGTTGTCGGACGCGCAGCTTCAAAAGTCAGATATTGATGCTATTGCCTACACCTCGGGCCCCGGCTTGCTGGGAGCGCTGATTGTCGGGGCAACGATTGCGCGCTCAATAGCAGCAGGGTTGGGCGTTCCAGCGCTGGGTATCCATCACATGGAGGGACATCTGATGGCGCCACTGATGTCAGATGATCCGCCTGAATATCCGTTTGTCGCATTGCTTGTCTCCGGCGGGCACACACAGCTTATTCGTGCCAATGCGTTTGGCGATTATCAGTTGTTGGGTGAGTCGCTTGATGACGCGGCGGGAGAGGCGTTTGATAAAACAGCCAAACTGTTGGGGTTGTCTTACCCGGGTGGGCCGCAGGTTGCGCAACTTGCAGAGTTGGGCAATCCAGAGCGATTTGCTTTTCCACGACCCATGGTGAAGCACCCAGGACTCGATTTTAGTTTTTCGGGTTTAAAAACACACGTGGGGACCTGCATCAAAAAATTGCGCGCCGCGGATGATCTCAGCGATCAAAGTCGAGCGGATGTGGCGCGATGTTTTGAAGAGGCTGTTGTCGATACGCTCGTGATTAAGTGTAGAAGAGCCTTAAAGCAAGAGTCAGTCAACACGCTCGTGATGGCCGGTGGCGTCAGTGCCAATCGACGACTGCGTATTCGTCTCCAGGAGGCGCTTGGCAAGGAAGGTGCGCGCGTTCTGTATCCAGCACCGCAGTTGTGCACAGACAATGGCGCCATGATCGCCTTCGCTGGCGCGCTGCGCTTATCTCAGGGGCAGCGTGATCCTGACCTGCCAAGTGTTCGTGCGCGATGGCCGATCACTGAATTGACACCCCCAGATGGCGAGGTCGGCGTATGAATGGCGTAGTTCGGATTTACGGTCTACAACCTGAGGCGGTCATTGGGTGCTACGACTGGGAGCGGACCATAAAGCAGCGTTTGGAGATTAACCTTGATCTCACGGCAGACTTCGCAAAGGCCGCAGTAACAGACGATCTGACGTATGCACTGGATTACGCAGCGCTGGCAGGGCAGGTGATAACTTTTGTTGAGCAATCTGATTTTCAGCTCCTTGAGGCGCTGGCGGCAGCCATTGCTGATCATATTTTTGAGTCGTGGCCAGTGAGTCAAGTGGGCATTCAAATTGACAAGCCGGGTGCCGTGTCGATCGCAAAAGTGGTGGGTGTCTCGCTGGTCGTTTGCCGCGATCGTTAGGTGTTAGTCGGTATTAATCGTTGCTAAAGAGGGGTTCGATCGCCGCGATCCGGGCTTTTGAGACAGCGTCCTTAATCTCTGGACCTTTCACGCCCCGCGATGCAAACGTTGCCCCCCTAACGGTCATTGCCTGCGTTTGCGCTTGTGTCATGCGTGCGATGGTTCGAGCGCTGAAAAGCGGGTCAACGCAGTGAAGGATGTCTAAAACCGTTTGGAAGTAAGTCCCCTGTCGAAACGCATCCAGCCCCTCGAGCATTTGCAGCGCCTGGTATGCGTCTTGTGGGGGTTGCGAGAGACAAAGATGCACTTGTTGCGCCACTTTCTGAAAGCGTTTTGGAATGGTCGCAACGGAGAGTGCTGGTCCTTTTTGGGGTGCTGTAGCCATGGCGATCAGTGCAGCCCAACGACAGAGAGCGTCCCCGTGTTTTGCGGCGACGCGATGAAGTGCGGTCAGTGCTGTCTCGAAAAACTGACAGCCAAAGAGGGTCTGGTCTCCACCCAGCGCTGACAGTAAGGCAAAGTATCGCTCAGGTGTTTGTTCTTCAAGTGCGCGCTCTGTTTCGCGCCAAACGCGGTTTGCCGCCAGCTCTTGCAATCCACCTTGGGCAACAATCTCACGCATCAATTCGAGTGTTTCGGTGGCGACCGAGAAGCCTAAGTGCTCATAGCGCGCCGCAAATCGACAGACGCGAAGCACTCGTAAGGGATCTTCTGAAAAACTATCAGAGACATGGCGCAGCACTTTTTCATCGAGGTCACGCTGGCCTCCATAGGGGTCTATGAGCCTGCCGCTCGCATCCATTGCCATGGCATTGATGGTTAGGTCTCGTCGCTGTAGGTCCTCTTCAAGGGTCACATTGGGATCTGCAAAGACCGTGAATCCGTGGTACCCCGGGCCCGATTTACGCTCTGTTCGCGCAAGTGCGTACTCCTCACGTGTTTCGGGGTGCAGAAATACCGGGAAGTCGCTGCCCACCTGTTTGAATCCGGCCTCTTTGAGGGCGTCGGGCGTGGAGCCCACAACGACCCAGTCCGTCTCATGGAAGGGTTGGCTCAGTAGCGTGTCTCTGACCGCGCCACCTACACGATAAATTTGAGCGCCCGGGCCCAGCGATAAATCACTCATGAGCAGCGGCATCGGTGCAGGCGACGGGTTTCTAATTCCAAAAACGTCATTTCATTGCCCCAAACGCAGCCGGTATCAAGTCCAATGGTGTTGGCGGAGTCAGTGATACCGTCAATCGAGGCCCAGTGACCAAAAATAATAGTGTCGTTTTTGGTTAAACGGTCGCTGTGGGTGAACCACGGCGCCACTTTTTTCCCTTTGAGTGCGTTTGTGATGGGAGTTGGGCCCTTATTAATGAGGTCGAGCTTGCCCTTTTTGGTGCAGTAGCGCATTCGTGTTAGGTAATTGGTAATCACTCTGAGGCGTGCCATCCCCGAGAGATCATCGCGCCAGACGATGGGCTCGTTGCCGTACATGGCGCTAAAGAATTCTGTGCAGGCAGAGCTGCGCAGCACCCGCTCAACTTCCTCGGCTCTGTCAACCGCGTCACCCACCGTCCACATGGGCGGAATGCCGGCGTGAACCATGGTCACGTTGTGCTCACAGTGAATCAGTGGCCGATGGTGTAGCCAGCCGATCAGCTGATCCCGATCCTTGGCATCAAGAATGTCGTCAAAATTATCAGACTTATTGATCTTGCGGACGCCCGAGGACACCGCCATTAAGTGCAGTTCATGATTCCCCAGCACGGTGACCACGTTGTCGCGTCGGTCATAGAACCAGCGCAGGGTCTCGAGGTTATCGGGGCCGCGGTTAATGAGGTCGCCGACACTCCAGATAACGTCCTTGTCGGGATTGAAATTGACACGCTTCAACAGTTGTTGAAACGGCTTGAAACAGCCCTGTATATCTCCCACTACATAGGTCGCCATGGATCTCTCGTATGTTGCTTGGCGTGATGAGGGGTGAGTGTAGCGGGCCTTGGTGAATTCAGATAGCCGCTGTTTAGTGATGTCGCGAGTAGTGTGGCTAGTGGTGTCGCTAGTGGTGTCGCTAGTGGTGTCGCTAGTGATGCAGCGCAAGGTCCACAAGCTGATCCAGCGACAGCGTCTCGGCGCGGCACGAAGGGTCAATGCCTAACGCGACGATCGCAGATTCGTCGACAATTCCTTTGAGGTTATTTCGTAGTGTCTTTCTGCGCTGCGAGAAGGCGTGTTGAACGAGGCTTGAAAGCAATGAGCGCGGGCACTCCGGGCGATAACGTTCGACGCGTGGCGTGAGTCTGACAATCGCCGACTGGACTTTAGGTGGTGGGTAAAACGCCTCGGGTGGCACGTCAAATAAATGCTCAACGGTGCAGTCTATTTGCGTCATGACGCTCATTCGGCCCCACGTTTTGTTGCCTGGTTCTGCGGCGAGACGATCCACAACCTCTTTTTGCAACATAAAGTGCATGTCTTTTATGACGGACAAGTGAGACAGCAATTTAAATATTAGGGGCGTCGAAATATTGTAAGGGAGATTTCCAACGATTCTCAAATCTCCGGGTGACTTGGACAGCGCGCTAAAATCAAACTGAAGTGCGTCGGCATTATGCAGTGTAAAATCGCGATTAAAAAACATGACTCGCAGTTGCGACTGTAAATCGCGATCAATTTCGATCGCATTAATCGCGCAGCCACTTTCAAAAAGGGCGTCTGTCAGCGCCCCTTGACCAGGCCCAATCTCGATCATGTTGTCTGACATCGAGGGTGCGATGGCACGCGCAATCGCGGTGATCACGGATTGATCTGTGAGGAAGTTCTGCCCGAAGCGTTTGCGCGGCACGTGCGTCTTTGGACGCACTGTATCCGCTCTACGAGCGTCTTTGCGCACGCGATTTCCTGGCGCTAAATGAGGCAGTCGTCGAGCGCACCACCTTGCGCCACATGGTCTTTAAACACAATCGGTGTGCGGCCACGGCCGGTCCACTGATGCGCCTCACCATTGACGGTGATCTGGTACTTAGGGGCGACTTTGTTACCCTTCTTTGGCCCCGTCGACTTTCGTTTTGCAGGCTTTGTCTTTACCGCACCGGCAATGTCGTCGGCAGAAATTCCGAGTTCGTTCATCATGGACTTGAGCTTTTTAACAGCGACTTCTTTTTTCCGCTGCGCCTTGAGTGCTTCACGCTGCTGCACTGTTTTGGCGGCGGCTGATAAATTTGCGATTGCGCGCTCGATTTGCTCGACCGATAATGTTTTTACCGCATTATTTGCGGCGGATTTTGATTTTGAAATTAATTCAAGGCTGAATTCTGCGGACATCTATTAGATTCTCTTTGTCGTTTTTGTCATGATGTATTATTACGATTAATAAACATAAACTTCAAGGTGATAGTAATATTATATTAGGCTGTTAAAAAAAATAAGGCCTTGGAATGATTATTTATGCGTAAAATTCTTTCCATTGACGGCGGTGGTATACGAGGCATTATTCCTTCCCTTCTCCTTGATTATTTAGAGGTTCAATCGGGCAAGCCCATTGCTGATCTTTTTGATCTTTGTGTGGGTACATCGTCAGGCGGTATCACGACCCTTGGGCTTGCGCAGCAAGATGAAACGGGGCGCCCAAAATACTCAGCACATGATTTGGCCGCGTTTTTTGAAAACAGTGGCGCCAAAATTTTTGAAAAAACAGTGTGGCGAAATATACGTTCTGCGGGCGGTGTACTCGATGAGTTGTATTCCGCTAAGCCGCTCGAAGGTGCGCTTAGAAAGTATTACGGCCGGACCCGCTTAGGCGATACTCTGGGCTCGACCATGGTGACCACGTACGACATTGAGGCTCGACGAACCCTGTTTTTGAAAAGTTGGCATCCAGATCATGAGGCCGTTTTGTGCCGTGATGCGGCACGCGCCACCAGTGCCGCTCCGACCTATTTCGAACCGGCGTTGATCCGCGTGCAGGGACAGGCTCGGGCCTTGGTCGATGGCGGCGTTTTTGTGAACTCCCCTGTCGTTTCTGCCTATGCCGAGGCGCTAAAGCTCTACCCAGGCGAGCCGCTTTTGGTGGTGTCCTTAGGGACCGGTGAATTGGTGCGGCCTATCCCTTATGAGTCGGCGAAGGATTGGGGGCAGGCGGGTTGGGTGATGCCATTACTGGACTGTATGTTTGACGGTGCGACCAAGGCTGCAAATCATCAAATGCGAATGTTTTTAGGGGACATGTACTTCAGGCTTCAGGTCTCGCTCGACGAGGCAAACGACGATATGGATGACGCCTCAAGTACTAATATTGACAACCTAAAGCGCATTGCCGATCGATTGATTTCAGAAAATCAGACGACGTTGGACCGCCTACTGTTGTTACTGTCTTGACGCGGTGTGACCTGTGCAGATGATGGCCTCGGCTATCGCAGTAATCATACTGTCGGCTGAGGCCTTTCCTGAGCCTGCAAGATCCAGAGCCGTGCCATGATCCACCGAGGTGCGGATGGTGGGCAGTCCGAGCGTGATATTGACCGATGCGCCGAAGCCGCGGGCTTTAAGCACCGGTAAACCCTGATCGTGAAACATCGCGAGAACCACATCGGCGTCGGCGACGGTTGATGTGACAAACGCGGTATCCGCGGGCAGTGGGCCACTCACCTGTATCCCGTCAGCGCGTGCTGCGTCTCTTGCGGGCACCAGAACGTCAATTTCCTCTCGACCCAAATGACCGCCTTCTCCGGCATGTGGATTCAGTCCAAGCATTGCGATCTGGGGTTGGGCAATACCGTACAAACGCTTAAGACTCTCATTAATAATATTAAGTTGAGTCACTAGCGACGCTTGAGTGATCGCGTCAGGCACAGCGCGCAGCGGCAGGTGCGTGGTTGCGAGGGCGACTCGAAGCTCGCTATTCGCCAACATCATGACCACTTCCTCGCACCTGAAATAGTTGGCGAAGAACTCGGTATGACCCGTAAAAGAAATGCCTGAGTCGTTAATGACTGATTTCTGCACGGGTGCGGTGATCAAGGCGTCGGCGAGATCGTCCCGAATACGATCGGCCGCAATATTGAGGGTTTGAAGTACGTGGTGCGCATTAGCGGTATCGAGCGCTCCGGGTACAACAGGGTTTGCAGTCGGTGTGTGAAGAACGTGAACGGCGCCGGGTTTGTGCGGCTGTGGAACGTCATCCTTCGCTAACAAATGAATACTGCAAGGTATTCCCAGCAACCGGGCACGCTCTTTGAGCACGTCGATATCTCCTACGACGGTAATGCGGGCGTCAAACGCGCACTGCAGAGCAGTCAGTAAAACGTCAGGACCAATCCCGGCAGGCTCACCCGCGGTAATAACAAGACGAGGCGAGGTCATTCGCTCAACGTATCCATTACTTAATGTCTACAAAAGCCTCTTCGCGAATTTCACGAAGCCAGTTTTCGAGCTCCTCCTCATATTTCGCCTCGCGCAGGTAGCTTGCCACTTGATTGCGTCTCACTTGTTCGGAGAAATCTTCAGTGCGCCGACCGGTGACTTCGAGAATATGCCAACCAAATTCGCTTCGGACCGGCTCCGTGATGACGCCTACTTCAGCGTTCGCCATGGCGGCTTCAAATTCAGCCACCATTTGCCCTGGGTTGGTCCAGCCTAATTCACCACCTTCCTGAGCCGAACCAATGTCGTCTGAGTACTCTTTCGCCAATTCGGCAAAACCTTCACCGCCTTCAATGCGCGCTTTCAGACTGAGAATCAGCGTTTGGGCCGCGTCGTCACCGAGCACTTCGTTGGGAGTGAGGAGTATGTGACGGACATCGGTCTGCTCAACTAAGCGCTCCAGTCCACGCGCTTCTGCAAGGTGAACCAGGTGAAGCCCGGAGTTTGATTGCACTTTGCCGGTATCACCCGCCGCCAGACTGGGAATGATCTGTGAAAACATGCTGGGT